>JALEVO010000095.1 GCA_022788225.1 Oscillospiraceae bacterium
CATATTGAAAAAAGAACCCATAGCAGAAACAACTACATCAGGATCATAAAGGTCTATGGAATGTCCTGTAATGATAAGCATATCTGCTCCGAGTGCATCACAAGAGCGTATCATTGTACCGAGATTGCCTTTGTTTGACGGTCTGTCAAATAATACTATAAAAGGATTTTCGGAAAGCGGCACGTTCTCAAGCTTGTCCTCACGCATTTCAATGATAGCCATTAACTCAGACGTATCATCTTTATTGCTGAGGTCATTCATAAGCTCAGCTGTAAGACAAAAATTCTCATCTGTTTTAACATTTGCAATCATTTCCTTTGCCCAGCCGGATAAATTGTTTCTGTCATAAATAAAAGATTTTATATTCCATTTGTTCTTTACAGCTTCATTAAGGCTTCTGACACCTTCAACTAAGAACTCGTTATATCTGTACCTTTTATTTCTGTTAGTCTTAAGCACTTCAAATTTCTGATATGTGCTGTTTTTGCTGAATACTTTTGTTTCACGCATAGTGTATCCTTTTTCCTGACGGAAAAAGTCCTCCCTTCGATTTTTATAATTTCGGGGTGGGTGTAAAGCCATTTCCGATATGTCGAGCAGTTTATCTACCCGATTTATTCCATTATACCCCAAACTATAAATATAGTCAAGGGGAGAACAAATAAATCTATCATAACAAATACGCCATTTTCGGAAAAATTCAAATGAAATCCACCCAAAAAATTTTATAGAATTTATATATCACGTTTTGCACGTTTCGTCAACGGATAGTACGGATTTATATGTATTTGTATGATATTTGCACGCATATGCTTAATGAGTTGCTCGAAGCAAAAAGAATGAGGTCAAAACGGCGTTTTCGGAAAATTTTGATATATAATGGGAGCAGGCTCAAGGAAAAATCCCAAGAGCCGAACGAAAGAATATGGAGGTGCTGCTAATGAACAGCAGAGAAAATCTGCCGATGATGTTATCGGCAAATGACATTCAGGCAATGGGCTTCACCCGTACTATGGCTTACAATATCCTTAACCGTGAGGACGTGCCTGTTGTAAAAATCGGCAGTCGGAAGTTTATTCAGAGGGATAAGTTTTTCGACTGGCTGGACAGAAGAGAGAAGAACGAAATCGTAAATTCTGACGGGAGGACTGACAGATGAATGAGGAAGAAAAGACCATAACCGCAAATGAGCCTGCTGCCGAAAATCAGACCAAGCCTGCAAAGCCGAAGCGTACCGATGAGGAAAAATTGCAGGAGTGCTATGAAAGACGTGACAGGCTTCGGGAGCAGAAAACCGCCCACAAGAATAAGGGGCAGGTAATCGACAAGAGCATTGCCGAGAACAATGCCAAAATCGCAGAGCTTGAAAACAAGGAGATTCTCAAAACCATAAAGGAAAAGAAAATCTCCGCACAGGAGCTTATCGGCTTTTTGAATAAAATGCCCGAAGGCGTTACGCTTGAAAATGTTGCAAACGTTGCTTTCCGCAGAATACCGCCCCATTCTGGGCAGATCCACTTCAACAATACTGACTGACAGGGAAAATCAGTACCAAAATACCGCCGTTTTAGTATGACTGCTGCGTTTGGCATCAGAAACGTACAGAAATAATACCAACAGCATAGCACTAAAACGGCGGAAAAATGGTACTAACTCAGATTTGGTATTGATAACGTACCTACATGATACCAATAAATCGGTATGAAAATACCGCAGAAATGAAGCCAATGCAGAAATGGTATGAAAAAGCGGTACTTTTCATACCAACGAAAAGGGGAGGTGAGCCAAAATGTCAGAAACCGAAGAAAAGCTGTTGACCGTAAAAGAATATGCTGTCGAAAATCACGTTTCCCGTCAGTCCGTCAATTCCAAGATAAACCGTCATAAGGACGATCTTAACGGTCACGTTTTCATAATAAACGGCAGAAAGATGCTTGACGGTTTTGCACAGGATTTTCTTAAACCGACAAAGGACAATGCCCTGCTTATCAACAAAAATGCAGAGCTGGAGAAATCTTTGGAAAACGAGAAAAATGTAAGCAAGCAGAACAAGAGCCTTGCCAACAGTCAGGGAAATAAGGTCAAGGTTATGACTGTCGAGCTTGAAACGAAGAATAAGCTGATTTCCGAATATGAGGACAGGATAAAGAAGCTGGAGCAGTCCATAAGCGAGAAAGATGCCATAATTGCCGAAAAGGACAAACGCATAGCCGAGCTTACGGACAAGGCTGCTGCATTTGAAAATTTCGCAGAACAGCTCAATGCTCTATTTGGAGTTTTGGAGGAAACCGCTAATACGAGCGTGGGAAAGAAGATCGGCAATCTTCTGTCAGGAAAGAAGTAAACGCATTGCTTGAATTAGGTTTACAGAAGGGGTTAGCTTGATTATCACAAGTGCAGAAAAAGTACACCTTTTTCCCGACCGGCTCAGGCGGTGGTGATAGCCCTGTTATAAGTGAAAATATAAACGGTGAAAGTTTTGAACTGTTCACAGTCACGAAACCACAAGATGATCCGTGGGCGGAGGAGTTCACAATCGACTTTGGAAGTATAGGCGTAACGTGGCGGTCAATTGTCTGCTATTCAGATACAAAAGACGGACATTTTTCAATCCACAAAATTTCAGGAAACACGTGCGTTATATCAGCATCGATATTCTATAACTCTGAAAATATGTGGGACGAATCAACAGGAATTTTCCCTGACGTAAGAGGTACATACAGAGCAACGTATGAAATCAGCGGTAGTACAATTCACTTTACCAATGCTGAGTATGATGCAACGTCAAACGGTTCTGACAGTTACGATGATTTTGCAAGTATGCCTAATCAGGTATCAAATGCTGAGAACAGCTATTTTACAGACCAGTACAAGCTGGATAAAATCATAGTTTGTGTATAGGAGGATAATCTTACATGAAATATACAGTTTCCGCTATTGCCGGGGTTGTAGGCAGTATTATAACTTATGCGTTGGGAGGTTGGGACTTGGCACTTCAAACACTTTTAATTTTTATGGCGGTTGATTATATAACCGGATTAATTGTTGCCGGAGTTTTCAAGAAATCCCCGAAAACAAAGAAAGGCGGCTTATCCAGTCTTATAGGCTGGAAAGGGTTATGCCGTAAAGGTATGGCTTTAATGATTGTACTAATTGCCTGCCGCCTTGATATGCTGATAGGTACTGAGTTTATTCGTGATGCTGTTGTTATCGCATACTGTACAAATGAAGCTATCAGCATCATTGAAAATGCTGGTATTATGGGAGTGCCTATTCCTAAAGCAATTACAAATGCTATTGAATCTTTAAAATCAAAGGAGGACGAACAGTAATGAAAGTATTCGGTATTGATGTTTCAAAGTGGAATGGTGATTTTGACTTTATGAAAGCAAAGTCAGAGGGCGTAAAGTTTGCAATCCTCAGAG
>JALEVO010000148.1 GCA_022788225.1 Oscillospiraceae bacterium
AATAGAAGTTTCTTGTATTGAACCGTATAGTCAACTGCTGTTCCATTTGGGATACGATTATGATGAAAATGATATGCATGATGTAAAGTTGTTGTGCGAAGTATTTCATATGGAACTTCCTGAAGAGTATAGATAATCATAACTTCCAATTTGCCGAACTGATATCAACTATAAAATCAACATCTCCCTCGAATTATAAACAGACTCATCAGGCACACATCCACAGCGGATTGCACGGTCAAGAGCCATAATCATTGGGGCGGCACCGTCAATCTTCTCTGTGGATTTTTCTTTTGTGATGAGGCTTATCTCTGGACTTGAAAAGTCCTGTGAAAATACCCATAGAAATCAGCTCCTTTCTTGACTTTAGGGACAAGGGTGTGGTATAATATGCTAAACAGAATGCAGAGCAGTTGCTCTACAAATCAGAATTTGTGAGGTGGTATAATGAATAAAATTAAGCTGACTGCACTTCCTTGTATATGTGCAGATGTTTTTTACGGTACTGAAATAATCAGACCGGGAGGAGAAGCATTGAATTTTGCTGCTCATGCCTCGCACTTTAAGGATATAGATGTTACGCTTCTTGGTGTTGTCGGAAAAGATAAATATGCAGAAGCGATAATGGATTCAATATCAAAGCTTGATATTGATAAAAACCATATACGCATTGATGAAAGGTATCAGACTGCCAATAATATGACTTACCTTACAGAATCGGGCGATAGGTATTATAAAGATGATTCATGGAACGGAGAAATTCTCGATAACATCGTACTGAATGATAATGAAATAAAAATCTTATCAAGGTCTGATGTAGTCTTTGTTCATTTCTGGGCTTCGTGTTTTTCGCAAGTAGTTGAACTGAAGGAAACTCTTGGCTTTAAGCTTGCGGTAGATTTTGATGTATATAGAGATTTTGCAGATATGGAACGATTTGCTCCACATGTTGATTTCTTTATGATAAGCGGCTCGGAAGAACTCCTGCCGAAGTTCAAAGAATTATCGAATAAATACCGTTGCCTGTTCAACGTGTCACTTGCAGAACGTGGAAGCGTTACATACTTTAATGGACAGGAATTCAAAGTGCAAGCTGTGAAAGTTGAAAGCATAATTGACACGACCGGTTGTGGTGACAGCTATCATGCCGGATTTGTCTGCTCATATATGCTCGAAAATAATATTGAAAAGGCTATGAATGTCGGTTCTGAAATTGCAGCAGAAACCTTAAAACATTACGGTGGATTCTGAATAATCAGAAACACAACTTCCCATTTGCCGAACTGATATCAGCTACAAAATCAGCATATCCCTCGAATCATAAACAGACTCATCAGACACACATCCACAGCGGATTGCACGGTCAAGAGCCATGATCATGGCAACAGCACCGTCGATCTTCTCTGTGGATTTTTCTTTGTCCGGCTTGATATTTCCGGCAGGGTCACGCCTTATGAAAATATTGTCCATCATCCAGCGGAGAACCGGGTGTCCGTTATGAGCAAGTGTCTGTTCAAGGGTAAGTTTCATCAGTTCCTTTGTAGGCGGTGACATATCCTTGTAACCCTGTCCGAACTGAACCATTGTAAAGCCAAGACCGTCAAGGTTCTGCGACATCTGCACGGCTCCCCAGCGGTCAAATGCGATTTCTTTGATATGAAATTTCTGCCCCAGTTCATCAATGAAGTTCTCGATAAATCCATAGTGAACAACATTTCCCTCAGTGGTTTTCAGGTAGCCCTGCCGTTCCCATATATCGTAGGGAACGTGGTCACGTCTTACACGGAGTGGCAGTGTTTCTTCCGGTAACCAGAAATAAGGCAGAACATAATAATGCTCATCTTCCTCAGTTGGCGGAAATACAAGCACAAATGCTGTAATGTCCGTTGTACTGGAAAGGTCAAGACCGCCATAGCAGACACGTCCTGCAAGTTCATCTTCATCAAAGCTGAGCTTGCATTTATCCCATTTCTCCATTGGCATCCAGCGGACAGCCTGTTTTACCCATTGATTCAGACGGAGTTGTCTGAAAGCATTTTCTTCTCCGGGAGTTTCTTTTGCAGAATTACACGCAGCCACAACTTTATCCATACCTATTGTCTTGTCAAGACTTGGATTTGCTTTTTTCCACACCTTTGGGTCAGTCCAATCCTCGGATTCATCAGCACCATAGATGACAGGATAAAATGTCGGGTCGTGTTTTCTGCCCTCAAGAATATCCTTTGCCTTTTGGTGTACTTCATAGCAAATAGAATTTGTATCTGTTCCTGCAGTGGTGATAAGGAAATAAAGCGGCTGCATTCTTGCATCACCGGAACCCTTGGTCATTACATCAAAGAGTTTTCTGTTTGGCTGGGTATGCAATTCATCAAACACAACTCCATGAATGTTAAAACCATGTTTGGAATAGGCTTCTGCCGAAAGTACCTGATAAAAGCTGTTTGTTGGTGTATATACGATTCTTTTTTGTGCAGTAAGTATCCTGACTCTTTTCATCAAAGCCGGACACATACGAACCATATCTGCGGCAACGTCGAAAACAATCGAGGCTTGCTGTCGGTCTGCGGCACAACCATAGACCTCCGCTCGCTGTTCTCCGTCACCGCAAGTTAATAGCAGAGCGACGGCAGCTGCAAGCTCACTCTTGCCATTTTTTTCGGAATTTCAATGTAGGCTGTATTGAACTGCCGATATCCATTAGGTTTCAGAATACCGAAAAGGTCACGGATAATCTGTTCCTGCCAGTCGAGAAGTTCAAATTTCCTACCCGCCCATGTGCCTTTGGTATGACTAAGACACTCAATAAAAGAGACGGCATAATCTGCCGCCTTTTTGTCGTATCTTGAATCTTCCGACATGAATTCTGTCGGCTTGTATTTTGCCATTGTATCACCTCCCAACAAAATAGACCTGCCAAAAGCAAGTCGGAATAATTTTAAGCCTCCGTGGGGCATTTTGTAATCGAGAGCCTATTCCCATTGTAACCATGTTACCATACTAATTCAAGTATATCAAGCATAAACGGAGAAATATACTGCACAAACATTACAGCTGTATTTTGTGTACTATATTTCTTCGGTACGAGCCACACAGCCTTATCTCTAAGGCTGTGTTTTGGAAAAACGGGGCGGGCATTATCTGCCCGTTTCGCATTCCCATTCAAATTCGCAGGCTGCTGCGTATTCTTCTTCAAAAAGTGCATCATCGTCAATGTACTCTTCTTCAAAGTCGATATTGTTGATTCCCTCAAAGGTTGTTTCGTTGTTTTCTGCATCTTCCTTTGCAAGGTCTTCTGCGTTTTCCTCAACCCATTCGGTAAATTCCTTGTCATCCATGCCATCTTCGTTTTCAACCTCAAGTTCGTATTCGTAATCCTTGTCCACCCAGGTAATGATTGCCTTCGTGATTTGGGTTCTTTCGTTCCAGTCTGTTCTCCAAGCCTTTGCTCTTGCCTTTGCGATTCCGTATGATACCATTTTAATTTCCTCCGTTTTTTTCGTTGTTTTCGCTTGGTTTCCCTTGCGTTGTGTACATATTACCGCATAGTGTGAATAATAGCAACCCGCTAAATGTACAGAAGATAAGGCTGTATATTTGGCGAATAATTGTGTAATATACAGTCTTGCAATATTTGATTTACTATGGTAATATACAGTACAATGAAAGAGCGGTCTCTTTGCGAAACCGCCCCACGGGCAGTAAAAAGCAAGCGTCACATTGCAGTGTGTGGCACTTGCTTTTCGTATTTGGTAATCATACGGAATAGTTTATGCTTGCCGCTGTGGGGCGGCGTGGCGGCTGTCACTCCTTTATTACAATCGGCATCAGACCGTTAGGAGTAGGAACGAAAAGTTCAATGTTCCAGAATCGCTGTTTGTATTTTTCTGTAAGTTCGGGAGAAAGGTCTGTGAAATCTTCTTTGCCAAGTCCTGCAATAAAGAATGTGCCTTTGATAACATCTCCTGTTTCAGGAAGCATTCTGTTCCACTGAGTATCGGATTTCAGCTTTGCCTCATCATCGGCAATTAACGCTACTTTATCTTCCCAAGGATAAATTGCCTGAATGTATCCGCCCACCGTTTTCTGCATCGATTCCAGGCTTCCGTCAATGTCGGTTTCTCTTGGGTGTTTCCCCGGTTCAACAATAAGTATGTGCATGGCTTTTCCTTTCTGAGCCTGCGTGGGGCAGTTTCTTCTGCCCCATGGCTCTTCAGCTTTAGTTAATTCTGATTCGGATTGCAGGGTATTCTTTACCGTTGCCCCAAATGTCCGGTCTGCTTACTTTGCAAAGTCCCTCAATGGTGCAGCCCTGATTTGCAAGTTTGTGGAGATTTTCAAGAAGTGCCGTGCTTGTTTCCGTAACCGCTATGGTTTCAATTCCTGCTTCTCTCATGGTCTTTACAAAATCACTCATGTCTGTTGTCCAGGGAAGTTCATTGCATTCAAACTCGCTGCTGTTGTGGTTAAGATTGAATTCGTAAGTCCAGTAGGCTTCAAGTGTTCCTCGGCTCTGCTTCTTTGCATCGTTCTCAGCATTCTCTCTGAGGTTTTCAAAGTAGGTTTTAATCTGTTCAGTCATTGTGTTTTCCTCCGTTTTTTCGTTGTTTTCGGTCGGTTTCCCGTTCCGTTGTGTAGTATATTACCGCATATCAAGGGGATAGTCAACGATATCTGCGATAATAAATGTAACAAACATAAAGCGGATTTCGGAGGTAATTATTGTGTAGAATATGACGGCAACACAAAGCCGCCTGTGTGGCTTGTGTGGGGCGGTGTTTCAAAAGGGATAACTTTGCGGAGGAATCCCAACATTCCCACACAGGGCAACGTGGCGGCTTACGTGCGATTATTCAGTTGTACTGCGATGAATGATGCTGACTATCTTTTCCTGTTCTTCTTTTGAAATACCGATACTTTCCAATGCCTCTCTTGTTCCGCAGTCAGGACATATCAGCATTTCATTATCAGTTCTGGAAAGGGCAGGTCTTTCTGTGTAGCTACAACCGCACTTCGGACAGATTCTTTCTGTCGTTGTTTCAGCTTTCATTTTCACTTCACTCCTCTGACACTTTTTTCATAGGCTTCATCAAGGTATTTGTAATCAAATCCGAAGACTGCATATCCGAATCGGCAGGTGCTGATGTAAGTCTGTGACGGAATTCCCAGTCTGCGTTCTTCGTGCATTATGTACACAAAGGCATTTATTTTCTTTCCGGTTTCCGCAAGGGTGATTTTCATGTTCTCCTTGTAATAGAAGTTTGGAAAACCTTCATAGGCATCAAGCCTTTTTTCATCATCAGCTGTGACTTCCCAGACTGCAACCGGAACAACCGAACCTTTCTTTTTCTCAATGGTCAGGTAAGAGCCTGTCTTACTGCCTTTGTATAGAAGTTCATAATCTCTGATGCTGCTGATTCCCACAACCCTTGCTCCCGGACAGCGGTATCTCATCTGCTGAACATTGAGGTTTGAGCCGTAGGCGATATAGTACTTTTTCATTTGAATCTTCCTTTTCGTGAATTCCGCATTTGTTCTGCGGTAGTCACATATTAACTCTTTCAGAGGATAATTGCAACCCGCTAAATCTACAAAATATCTGTGGTTTTTATTGTGTAGTATTTGTTGAGAATATGCCCCAACAGGGGCGAGCCTTTTCAGGCTCTGCCGAATCTGAAGGCTGCATCTCCATCAAGGTTTCTTGTAAGGAAATCCCTTGCCGTTGCAAATTCTTCACCCATAAATCCCAATCGCATCAGCCAGGTTCTCATGGCGAATTTCGGATTTTCGGTCTGCTGTGGCTTGGGGCTTGCTGTTCTGAGGTCTTTTGCCATCTGACTTAATGCCAGGCAAAGCTGTATGTAGCTTTTAAGCTGTCCTGCGTGAAGTCCGTTTTTCTTTTCTTCCGTTGGCTTGTCAAACTGAAAAAGTCTGAATTCAACCGTTCCCTTTGTAAATGTTGCGTGGAGGTTCAGCATATGGTATCTGCTGTCATTGTAATGGTGGTTTCTGTTGTAGGTTGCACCGTTTGATTTATACCAGATGTCTGCAAGCTGTGCCATTGTTGTGGGTTTCTTTTTGTTTACCTGTTCAATGAAATTCGGATTTACCGTTCTGCAGTATCTGTTCATTCTGCCGCTGTCGATTTTCAAAGCGTCTGCAATCAGTCTTTCGTGGCTTGCCATAAGGTTTGCAAGGGTTCTGAGGCTCTGTGGTGTGTGCCCGTTTGCCCCGATGTGAATGTGAACCCCTGCGCCAATTCCTGCGTGGCTGATTGCTCCGGCTTTCCTAAGGCGGCGGATAAGTTCCTGCAGGGTTTCAATATCCTCGTATTTAAGGATTGGTGTTACCAGTTCGCATTTTTCTGCATCGCATCCTGTAATGCTTACGTCCTTCTGGAATTTCCATTCTCTGCCCTGTGAATCCCATGCTGACCAGGTGCAGTAGCCGTTTCTGCCTGCTGTGTTTTCGTATCTGCTTGTTCCGAAGAAGTCTGCCGCAATCTTAGCAGCTTTTTCTCTTGTGATGTGGTTCATTTCAACCTCAACCCCGATTGTCTGCTCTTTCATTCTTGCAATCTGCTGCACTGTTTTTTCGTTCATTTTAGTTTCCTCCGCAAAGTGTTTTTGTATTGCCGTTGGGTTTGTTCCCTTTCGGTAGTACACATATTACCGCATTACGGAGCACATAGCAACCCGCTAAATGTACAGAATAATCGGCTGTATATTTGTCGGATATCTGGTGTATATTACACTTGAAAAACTTGCTGTTCTATGGTAAAATACAGTACAATGAAAGAGCTGTCTCTTTTACGAAGCTGCCCCAGGGTCAGTCAGAATCATCGCAGATTTTTGAACCCATAATCAACTTTAAATACACGTTGGAGTAACGCTGTTTTTCTGAGCCGTAAGATGCGTTCATGCCTTCCAGAAAAAAAGCAACGGCATCTTTTCTGGATTCCCACAGCTTTGATTCACCATAGCATATTGTCTTTACGCCATCAACTATTGTAAAGCTGTCGACACCCTCAATCAGACCAAGAGAACTGCCTGTACTCCAGTCCATGTGTATCGTACCCGCATCATCAACCATTGTAACTTCACCGAGAGTTTTGGGTGGGACAGGGTGATATGGGTCATTCATACTGATAAGCTTAATAATTGTGCCGGTGGGGTACTTTTCTCTGAGCCTTGCAATTTCTTTTTTATTCGGAAACTTCATTTTCTTTGCCTGCCTTTCTGAAAGCTGAACTGCCTGAAAGATTTCGGAGCAGAACTTTTCTGACAGCTTTGTACTCCGCACCAATCATACCAAGGCGAAGAAGATAGCATCGCATGGTGTATTTTGGATTGTCTGTTGTTTCAGGCTTGTTGTTGATACGGCTTTGATTTTTCGCAAATTCGCAAAGCATGGAAATGAATGTACAGTAAGCGTTTGTATCGTCGTACTGCTCCACAGTAAACCAGGGAAAGCATACTTTATCCTCGTCAACAATAATATCAAGATTGTCGGTATTGAAAGCAGACTTGAAAAGTTCACCTTTATTTTCCACAATTTTTCTGAGCCTGTCGATTGTAGAATCATCAACAAGTTCCAGCGGTAGCTCTACTGTCAGACTGTTTTCTTTATCCTCCGATGCTGTGGTATCATCTTCGGCTGTCGGAATATTGTAGCCTCTGCGTATCAGTTCATCAATCAGATGCTGTACTTCCATTTCATCAGCTTGATTGCTTATGTCCAATGCTCCGTCTTTTGTGACTGCATAACATCCATCGATGATGTATGAGCATGTCGGCATATACTGGTACACAGCCGGTACTCCGATAATCTCACTGACCGCCTTTGCCAGTTCTTTGCGGTCACTTCCTGTAAGTCCTAATTCAATAATCATGAGTAAACCTCCATTTCTTTTTGGTATTACACATGATAACTCTGAAAGGCACATATATCAAGTGTGAAACCTGACAAAGTATCAGATGGAAATCTGTGCTTATTCTACATAATATCAGTCTGTTTACAATTTGCTCCAAGGACATCTGAATTTATATTTGCAACTAAATAACAGTTGCATTTTTCTTGAAGTTGTTTTATACTATAGTTAAAGCAAGCGATAAGAAAAGAATTGCTTGAATACCAGGTAAAACAAATTCTTGCCATTTTAGAAGAGGAGGGTCTTATATGAAAAAAGCAAATGTACTTGAATATAAGGGTTACACGGGAACTGTAGAATTTTCGGCAGAAGATAACATTCTTTTCGGAAAAGTTATCGGCATCGAGGGTTTGATTTCATATGAAGGCGAAAGCATCAGCGCTTTAAGAGAAGATTTTGAAACTGCAATTGATGACTATCTTGAAATGTGTTCCGAAAAAGGAATTGAACCGCAGAAAGTTTATAAAGGAACTTTCAATGTCAGGATTTCGCCGGAGCTTCATCGTTCACTTGCAGTTTATGCTGCATCGCACAATATGACATTAAATTCAACGGTTGAACAGGCAATCATGAATTATGTTCAGTAATCTGAATAACGTTTAAGCCGTCAATTGACGGCTTTTTTGATTTCAATAGTCATTTTAGCATAATGGCTGATACCGGCAAGGACAAACCATCAAAAGTAATCAGTATCCCTTTCGGCGAAACTGTAACTGTTTCTTGCGATTGTTATACAGACGATTATCACGGCAATAGGTACAACTGCAATGATTGTGGCAGGATTTATCGATTGCTTTTGTACCTCTGTAAGGTTTACGTTTTGATTTTCCATGCTTGATTGCTTTATTGTGTGACATCCTGTACCTCCACATCTGTGTATTCAATACGCTGTCCATCTCGAATCAGATATACATCATCTGATTTTCCTTCATGAAGACTGATATATCTTTCGACTGCAACATCCACGAATTTTGGCTCAAACTCAATGCCATAGCAAATTCTGTCAAGCTGGTCACAGGCAACAAGCGTAGATGCCGAGCCTAAAAAGCAGTCCAGTACCAAAGCATTCGTCTGTGTTGATAGTCCAATAAGATATGCAATTAGCGGCACAGGCTTTGAACTTGGATGACCACAGCCATCTTCCTTACTATTTTTGATTCTGTCAAATTCAAAAACAGTAACCTGCTTCTGGTCTCCGTACCAATTATGCTTACCGTCCTTCTTCCAGCCGAAGATGATGGGCTCGTGAATGTACTTCCAGTCAGTACGAGTGAGAACAAGCCTGTCCTTCTTCCACACCAGTCCTGCTCCGACTTTGAAACCTGCATCTTCAAAGGCATCATGAAAAATTCTTGCTTTCGATGTGGCATAAAACTCATAGAAACTGGCATCTCTCTGCATATATTCGTGCAGATTCTTAAACACCTTCATCAGAAACTCATAGGCTTCCTTGTCGTTCAGGTTGTCGTTTTTGATTTTGCCGGAAGTACTGTTCAGGTCTACGAAATATGGTGCATCTGTACATACGAGATTTACTCGTGTGTCGCCGAGAAGTGCGGCGAAAGTTTCCGGCAGGGTAGAATCTCCACAGATGACTGTGTGTTTTCCAAGATGCCAGATGTCACCCGGTTTGGATTTACACGGCTTCTCCAGTTCTCCGTCAACATCGAAGTTATCTTCCTTTGCCTCATTGCTGTCAACTGAAAACAGGTCTGCAATTTCAGACTCATCAAATCCGGTAAGACCAAGGTCAAAGCCAAGGTTCTGAAGTTCTTCCATTTCAACAGCAAGGAGTTCATTGTCCCAGCCTGCATCAAGAGCCATTCTGTTATCAGCGAGGATATACGCTTTCTTCTGAGCCTCTGTAAAATGGTCGGCATAAACACATGGTACTTCTGAAATGCCTTCTTCCTTTGCCGCCATAATGCGTCCATGACCAGCGAGTACATTGTAATCCTTATCAATGATAACAGGGTTTACAAAACCGAACTCACGCAGAGAGGAGCGAAGTTTCAGAATCTGTTCCTTGTTATGGGTGCGGGCGTTATTGGCGTATGGTACTAACTTGTTGATTTCAACAAGTTGAAATTCTGTAGTTGTAGTCACTGATACTGCCTCCTTTGTTTGATTCTGAGCATACCTTTTCGTGCGGCATCAATATTTCCTTTGACAGCCTGACCTTTGATTGTTCTATACTGCTGTCTGGTCATATTGTTACGCTGTTGTTTCAGTTCTCTCCAGAAATTTATATCTGCTTTCATAAAAATCTCACTTTCTGCTTCTCAGCAATTTTTCCATCATATCTTCATTCGGATTACCCTGAAACTCCACAGAGCAATTTTCACGGACAATCTGAAAAATCTGATTCCAGATCTGGTTTGCCTGTTTCATATAGTTCTGCGACATCGCAACGTAAGGCGAAGCAATGGCAGCGCCTGTGGTCGGATGCTTGGAAATATACCCGTATTTCGTGACAATCTGCTCGCAGTGTATCCAGCGTGAAATGCTCATTGCATACTGTTCCACAAGCTGACGGCTGACAATCTTCTCGCATGAGCGTTCTTTCAGCCACTGATAAGTTTCTGTATAAACTTCATCAGCAAGCAGTTTTGTTCCATCACGCTGTAATTCCTGCATGAATTCTCTGACAGGTGGTGTTTCAGCCGATGGGGTATCAGCCGGCTGCATCATGACTTCCGCAGTTTTTCCCTCAGCAATCTTATCTGTCAGAGCCTTTCTTGGTCTGCCTGCACCGGGTCTTGCACCGCCTCGGTTAGTACCGTCTTTCGCCATGATGTCACCGCCTTTCCAAAATCAAAGAAATTCAAACAAAATCGTAAAATGAGCATAAAAAATGCCGACTGCAAAAGTCGACAAATATAGTTGTTATCGGTGTTTTTCGTTGCTTTTAATCCCCATGGGTCAATACACCCTTTGAATACCCGTTTTTGTGCGTGAGTGGGGGAGCCGGTCTTTTAGTGAATCCCCCGTAGAGAAATAGATACCCCCAGGGTTATAACAGCCGACTTTGCATAAAAAAGCACCTGCCGAAGCAGATGCTATGTTTTTATTTCAAAAGAAAATCAATCACATTGATTATTTTTATTCCGTTTTCATCCATTGGGAGTTCATCCATGGTAATGATGTACTTCGGGTAGTTGTCACGAATACGCTTTAACGGAGCAATCTCTCTGTCAAAGGTGTCTTCACTCATGACTGTGGCAGCTACCTGATAGTATTCTGTTTCTCCGCTTCGTTCTGCAACAAAGTCAACTTCAAGTTCTCCGACCTTGCCAATGCATACTTTGTAACCCCTGCGAATCAGTTCAAGGTATACAATATTTTCAAGGATATGACCAATGTCACGCCTGCGGTTTCCAAGCAGTAACTGACGAAGTCCCATATCTACAGCATAATATTTTTCAAGGGATTTCAGATGCTGTTTTCCCTGTATATCATATCTTTCTGCTTTGTAAAGTATAAAAGCCTCAGCCAGAGAAGTGACATAATTTTCAGCAGTCAAAGGAGTTGTTTTTCGTCCGAATGAAGTCAGACAGTCAGCAATTTTCTTTGATGATACTATATTGCCGATATTGTCAAACATAAACTTAACAACGCTTTCAAGAAGTCCTATATCATTGATACGTTTTCTTGCGGCAATATCCTTAATCAGTACAGTGTGATATATTCCGTCAAGATAATCATGCCTTATGGTATCATCTTCAATCTGTACGGCATAAGGAAAACCGCCGTTCTGAAAATAGTTTTTCCATGCAGTGTGTTTATCAAGACCGGATAATTCAAGATACTCCGCAAATGATAATGGGAGCATTGGAATTTCAATATATCTTCCGGAAAGGAGTGTAGCAAGCTCACCGGAAAGCAAATGAGCATTAGAACCGGTTATATAGATATCTGTGTTTTCACGGATAAACAGGGAGTCTACAGCTTTCTGAAAATCCGGAACAGCCTGTATTTCATCAAGGAAAATATATGTCATTTTTCCTGAAATCAGACGCTGCGTCACATAATCATGCAAAGCGTGGTAATCCAGAAGATGTTCGTTTTCCACAGCTTCAAAATTTATGTCTATTATCTGTTCACGGCTTACACCTGATTTCAGGAGAAACTGCTGAAACTGTTTCAGCAGGGTGGATTTACCGCATCTGCGGACGCCTGTTACAACCTTGATAATCTGCTGATTCTGGAGTTTTCTGAGTTTTTCCATGTATTGCTTACGCTCAACCATACAATCACCTCTTTACAAGTATACCACAAAAAGCATTTGATAGTCAAGAGTTTTTGAAGTATACTTAAAAAACTTGCAATTGTATCAGTAAGTGTACACGGGATTCTTATCCTCAGTCCACGTTTTCTTATCATGACAAGGTTTACATAGTGCCTGCCAGTTGTCCTGACTCCACATAAGTGTTTCATCACCACGATGAGGAATGATATGGTCAACAACTGTTGCGGGTACGAACTTACCCTCTGCCATACAGCGTACACACATTGGGTGCTTGCGAAGATATTGTTTGCTTAGTCGGCGCCACTTTGATGTGTAGCCACGCCTGGACGCAGACGGTCTGTCCGGGTGCATAGATTTATGTTTCTCACAATAATTGCCTTCTGTAATTTCAGGACAGCTTGGATGTCTGCATGGACGTTTTGCTTTTCTTGGCATAAATACCTCCGTCACTATAAAAACAGCCACAGCAGATTTTCTCCGCTATGGCTTAGTTTTCCACTATACAGTATATCACATAAGTGAACTTTCATCAAGTCCCAGGAACTCCCACGAACTCCCAAATTTTTAAAGCTTGGATAATGCCTGCTGATGTGCTCTGTATCCTGCGGATTTACTGTAACCCATTTCACGAAAAACATCATTCCAGTTCTTGAATTCAATGTAATGTTTGTACATAAGGTCACGTTCATCAGGATTATCAATCTTTTGCAGTGATTCCTGAAATGTTCTTTTTAGTTTTGCCAGTTCATCAAAAGCAATATCAGCTTCATGGTCAAGCTCTATTGCACGAAGAATATTATCAGATTTCTGATGAGGGTTGTGGGTAACAGTCTTAGGCATATCACTGAATGCAGATGCAGAAGGTGTGCTTTCTCTGATTCGGATATCTTCTGCTTCACGTCTTTTACGTTCAATACGTTTCAGTAATGTTTTCGCTTCTTTCATATATTCTTTAGCGGTCATTTTACACTCCTCCGTATCATCTGCATAAGTACCTCTCCATCACATTCAGACAGCATATCAAACCACTGCGAACGGAAAAACTGTTCGAGAGAATGAATAATGGAATTGTCTTTTCTGTTCAACGCCTTTTTATAATCCAGAACTGCTCTTTCTACGATTGCATCTGATAATTCCTTATATCTGTACATTTAC
>JALEVO010000153.1 GCA_022788225.1 Oscillospiraceae bacterium
ATTTGGGCTAATTGTCGGATTTATGTCCGTCTAACCACTTGCAAATATAGTAACCAACTACACTTGCCGCAACAGACAATACAAATGACAGTATGTAATCCATGATTTCCACCTCCTTCCTTGCGGAAAGAGCCGACAACGTGTTTATTATAGCATATAATCAAAACAATGTCAAAATTGCAGTCACTGAAAAAATATTCCTGCATCTTGAATTTTAATATAAATTATGTTATACTTTTTTATATATCAAATCACGCAGTTAAGGAATAACTGATTAAATCTGGTGCGTAGATTGCGCAGTCAGATTTTTCGTCAGGCGAAGGTCGCCCCCCGAATTGCATAGAAATTTTGAAGGCATACTGGACGTATGTCAAGAAATTTATATGTAATATGGCGGAAAATATGCAAGCAAGATACGTGCCAAGCCGACAGGCGTGATTTGAGCAGTGATTCCTTGAGTTGAAAGGAACTGTTAATGAAATGATAAAGGAAAAAACAGTGTGTTTTACAGGACACCGTCCGGAAAAGCTGCCGGGGTATGGCGAATTAAACAATAATCTGCTGAGCATTATAAAAAGTATGCTCTATTACCGTATTTACGTTGCAGCGGAGTCCGGCTACAAATACTTTATTTCGGGACTTGCAAGGGGCGTTGACCTATGGGCGGCTGATTCCGTTATTGATATAAAGAGGAAATTTCCCGATATAAAGCTTGTCTGCGCAAAGCCATATCCTGAACATGGCAGTACATTCAGAGGCGAGGACCTCTGGACACTGAACAACGTACTTGAAAAGGCAGATGAGATTATCTGTGTTTCCGACAGCTATTCAAGAAACTGCTACAAGGCAAGAAACTGTTTTATGGTTGACAATTCTTCCTGTCTTATAGCGGTTGTTGACGATTATCACAGCGGTACAGGACAGACTATAGCCTACGCAAAGAAAAAAGGTCTGGAGCTTTCCGTTATAAAGGTATCAGACGTTTCTGCGGCGGCTGGATATGTTGAAAAAAAGTCGCATATTTTGCTTGATTGATTGGTTAAAATGACGATTGACAAATTAACTTGTCCGCATACCGGAAAACTTTCAACCTTTTCCACATAGTTTTCAACATTTTGAATATTGAAAGCCAAAAATGAATATTCAGCGTGTTTTCTTAATTGAAAGGAGATAAAAAATGAAAAAGAAAAAATCCGGAAGTATTGCAATTCCGTTTCTGCTGACATTCCTTATATCTCTTATTATTATCGGCGGTATTGCAATGATAATTTACGACAAAATCGACAGTGAAAGTTCATCTCTGCTGACAATGACCAACGAGGCAGGAACTTTGTCCGACAGCGACAGCCATACCATACTCCTTGTTCTCGACCTCAGTGATTCCATAGACGACACAGATGATGAGGAGGACGAGGACTCGTCAGATGAAGAAAGCAGTGACGAGGAAAGCGATGAGGACGAGGAAACCTACGACTGGGAAGAACCGGATGATGATACAGACAAAAAAGCCAAAACAGAGCCTTATACATTTATGATAATGCGTTCTATGCCGGCTCACAAGCAGATTGTGTTTATTGGTCTGCCGGAAAATATGCTTGCGGGAGAGCAGAATAAATCGCTGACTGAAATATATGAATCAGGCGGCGGTGCAGAATTAAAATCTGCCGCTGAATTTTCTCTGGAAATACCTGTTGACCGGTATATGGTATTTAATTCCAAATCATTTCAGAAACTCTGCAATATAATGGGCGGTGTAAACTTTGCTGTTCCCGGAAATATTGACGGCATTAAGAAGTCCGACGGACTGCAGTATCTCTCACCTGACCAGATTGAAAAAATAGTAAGCTACGGCGGTTTCGGCGGCGGAGAGGTACAGCGAATTTCAACTGCTGCGTCACTTATCACTGCTATGACTAATCAGACAAGCGGTGCAAGAATTGCCGATAACCTTGACAATACCTTTGAAACAATGGTAAATTCAACTGATACTGATATTTCTGCCCTTGATTATCAGCAGAAAAAATATGCAATCAAATTCCTTATGAAATACAGCGATCCCAACGATGATGAAACTGTTTCCGACCGTGCAAAATTTATTACTCCGTCCGGTACACAGACATCAGACAAATTTATCCTTGATACATCATTTATTGACGATATAGCACAGTATTTTGTAGTTGAAACAACATCACCTCAGCAGGAAACTACTTTACAGCCTATGATTCCTGAAACGGAGGTTCAGAGTGATGGTGAATAACATTTTCGATTCCCATGGACATTATACTGATTCAGCCTTTGACGCTGACCGTGACGAACTGCTTAAAAGCCTTCCGCAGAAAGGCGTCAGCAATATTGTAACAGTCGGCTCTTCAATGGAGGATTCGTATAAGTGTGTTGAAATTGCGGAAAAATATGATTTTGTGTACGCCGCCTGCGGAGTGCATCCGGAGGCAGAGGCTGAAACCCCTGACAATTTCACAGACGAACTGGAAAAGCTGTTGAGAAAGTCCCCTAAAATAAAGGCACTGGGCGAAATAGGTCTGGACTACCACTATGAAAACTACAACAGGGAGCGTCAGATAAAGCTTTTTACCAGTCAGCTGGAACTTGCTGATTCACTGGGACTGCCGGTTATAGTCCACTCACGAAACGCAAATGAAGATACTATGGAGATACTCAGAAAATACCGTCCCAAGGGCGTTGTCCACTGTTTCAGCGGTTCGGCGGAAACTGCAAAAGAGGTAATTTCTCTTGGTATGTACATAAGCTTTACAGGAGTGCTGACCTTTAAAAATGCAAAAAAAGCAATTAAGGCACTTGCAGAAGTACCGGCTGACAGGCTTATGCTTGAAACAGACTGTCCCTACATGGCACCGGAGCCTTTCAGAGGACAGCGCTGCGACAGCAGTATGATAGCCAAAACAGCAGAAATGGCAGCGGAAATAAAGGGTATGAGCGTTCAGGAAATACTGGATATCACAAACCGCAATGCCCATGAATTTTTCGGTATAAAATGAGTAAGGTAAGAATCAGAAAACGTCATAAGCTGGGCTTTGCGCTGATTATAATTCTGTCTGTTCTTTATATTGTCGCTGTACTGTGGTATAACGGCATTATCTGGTTCAACACTCCGTCAAAAAAAGACTATCCGGTAAGGGGCGTGGACGTGTCCTCATACCAAGGTACCATTGACTGGAAAAAGCTTGAATCACAGGGAGTAAGCTTTGCATTTATCAAAGCCACAGAGGGAAGCGGATTTACAGACGAATACTTTGCAGAAAACTATAAAAATTCCGCTGAAACTGATATAAGAGTGGGAGCGTACCACTTTTTCAGTTTTGACAGTCCGGGAAGAACTCAGGCGGAAAATTTTATAAAGGCTGTGGAAAAAAGAGAGGGTATGCTGCCGCCGGTAATCGACGTTGAGTACTACAACGGCAATGGAAGCAATCCGCCGGACGAGGACAAGGCAAGACAGAATCTCCACGACCTCATCTCTGCCCTCTATGATTATTACGGCATGAATCCGGTTATCTACGCAACGGACGTTACCTACAACCGGTATATAAAAAAACATTTTGCGGAAAACGATATATGGATAAGGAGTATTTTCACCAGTGCAAAGCTTTCAGACGACAGAGAATGGACATTCTGGCAGTACTGCAACAGAGGACGCCTTGACGGTTATGACGGAATAGAGAAGTTTATTGACCTTAATGTATTTAACGGTACAAAAGAGGAATTTGCAAATTACATTGGTTAATGGGTGAAATGCAAATATCATGCATTTCACCCATATTTTTCACTTTATTTTCTTTCCGGCTTTAAAATTTTTCCATAAAAGCCGGATATAATGTAACCATACCAAAAAGGAAATCATTCTTCGGTATACAGAAGGTTTACTGCCTGTCCTGAAGAGCCAGTGTGCACGGTGTCTAAAAAGGCAGACCAAAAATTCCGCCTGTTTGGGGCGTTTATATAAATTTTTTTCATAATTATCTGAACATGATATCCTCCTTTGTTATGTTCAAAAAAATTCCGGCTTTGCGTTTCAAGCCGGAATTTTTTTTATTGAGTGGCATTCAGCTGCGGCATTAAACGCTGACTGCCTGTTGAGGTCTTTACGAGTCTGTCGCTTCGATAAGCTTGTCGTTTGGTCTGAAAAGCAGAGAAATACACCATATTGCTGAAATCGCAACAATAATATAAATCGCTCTGCTGATTATGGAATCAGTTCCTCCAAAGAGCCATGCAACAAGGTCGAAACGGAAAATACCTACCAGACCCCAGTTAATTCCGCCGATTATCAGCAGAATCAATGCGAGTTTGTCCCACATATTCTACACCTCGTTTCTCAGAACATTTTCATGTTCATGGCTTTAGTATTTTCAGATTTTTCTGAAATATTCTTTTTTTGCAATGTAAATTTTAGAAATAGAAAAGGGACGCTTTTTCAGCGTCCCACCAGACTGTAGAAAAAGTTAATTATGCCCGCCGAACGGCGAAATAAAAGTTTCGCCAGCCTTTTCAAAGGCTGTGGGGGTCAATGGGGGCAAAGCCCCCTTGTCGCTGTCCGCAGACAGCGAAATTCTTTGCCTTAGAAGCGCTCCGCGAGGGGAAGATTCCCCACAGTGTGGGGAAATGTCAGCGAAGCTGACAAAAGGGACATGTCCCAGTTAGGGAAATTTTCAGCTGAAAGCTGAAAAGAGGGGACGCCCTGCAAGAGAGGGCGTCCCCTTAAAATAAAATAGTATAATTAATTCCAGAAACAAATCAAATCTTCCACAGCACAAATGATATCCGGATAAGGCGCATTGTTTCCGGAAATATAAACTGAAACCAGTTCCAGAAGCACCACGCCAATGGTTGCTGAAGAGATAACTGAAAAGATACAAACGCTCTTGCCTGAAGCCGACGGTATTTCACTCAGCTTCTGATGTGCGTCAAGAATCACCAGTACAGAAAGCATTACAAGTACCGGAAGAATGTCGCACACATAGCTGAAAATAACGCCGCCCATGCAGAAATCAAGCCATGCCAGTACAACGGCGATTACCGCCATCACCACATAGGTATATCGTTTGATACAGTCGTCATTGTAAATAAATTTTGTGCCCTTTTTCCGTCTGCACTGATAAAGCAGGAACGGAAGTATTGCAGCCCCGGCAAAGACAAGGGGATACATAAATGCGCCGTGTGAGTCATCGCTGTAAATATATCTGCCATAGCCTGAAAGTTCAACAGTTGAAAGACCAAAGAACGGGAATACCTTTGTCATTGCAAATGGCTGGAAGAAGTACTGTATTATCGCATAAGGCAGTGACGACAGCACTGTCGAATTTGCGTGAACATCACTGACAGTAAGCTGATAAGCCGCTCCGAACTCAAAAGGAGAGTCGAATCGTGCATAGTTATATGCCATTATTCCGGCAATTCCGGCAATGACAGGTGCCATAAATGATGCCGCTGAGGATATCTTTTCTTTGATTTTAAGTTCTTTGCTGAATATGATTCCCAGAAATACCGGTGCAAGGATAAGTGCGCTTAATGCTCTTGTTGGTCTTGACGCAACACAGAGTATAAAGGCAATTCCTGATACTGCAAACAAAATATATTTCCATAAAGCTTTTTTCTGATTGCAGGCACCAAACCCTGCCCAGAGGCACAGATAAAGGAAGCATGAACCAGCAGCACCCGGCAGAGTATAAAGGCTCGAACAGGCTGTAAGGAAATAACCGCCGGAGACAAGACACGCCGCTGTCATTGTAAGGATAAGCAGCATAAGATTTGGCTTTTTAATGAATTTCTTTACAAATGCAAGTATCGCTCCGCAGAGGAAAAGCATTGAAAGTGCCGCAAAGAAAGCATTAGCCATGTTAAGAGTAGGCAGTTTGCCTGTTATCATGTAAAACGGATAATAGAATGTCAGTACCGGAGCAATTCCGTAATATGAATAATATTTTCCGTTATAGAACGCTCTGTCCCATGCATATGAAACCCCAAGCACCGACCTGTTTGAACTGTCATAAGGATTATTCATGTTAAGAAGTTCCTGAGTAGGTACAATGTCAAGGTTCACCTGCCCTTTCTGACAGGCATCAAACATCTGCACAAACGGGTCGCTTATGTTCATATCAGCAGTTTTGTAGTCTATAAGCTTCTGGTCCGGCTGGAAATTAGCAAACACTCCTGCCGCACACAGAAGCGCCGCTGCGCCCACTACAAGCTTATGTTTCCATGAACGGCAGCTGTAAACAACCTTGTAAAGTTCAAAGGTCACTACAGCGCATATTGCCCCGATGAAAACAAACAGCGCAATAAACCTTAAATCAGAAAATCTGAACGGCAGCACTGAAGCGAAAATACATGATGAAATAATTACTGGTTCATTTACGTTTGAGAGAGAGATTTTTACTTCATGGAGTTCATTGTAGGTGTTGAAAGAAAATTCTGCAATGCCGCCGTCTGCTGTAGCATACTTCTGTCCGATATTCATAAAATAGCGGGAAAGATTATCATCTCTGATATCGGCAGAGATGACAAAACTTTTATCCCTGCCTGTGAAATCCAGTCTGACTGCATTTATATTTTCAGAAGACACATTGAAAATAACGTTTCCGTCACCGCTGAAAACAGCTTCTGAACCTGTTATCTGAACGGTGTCTGAAGTTTCAGTCTGTGCAGAACTGAAATCAGCCTGAAATTTTTCTCTGTCAGATGCAATGCTCTTGAAATTGAAAATAAATGACTCTGCCAAAAATACCGCCAGAGCTGTAACGCCAAGTCTGAAAGCAAATTTTTTCAGTTTTTCACGGGAAACAAAGTGTGAACCCACAAAACCGAAATACCCCGACAGCGACAGAATCACAAGAGAAACTGCTGACGGTGCTGACTCGCAGTCAACAAATGAATTCAAAAACACGTTGTAAAAGCCGAAAAAAGCAACTGCCGTCAAAAGGAAAATGCCGCTTGTTTTTATGATTTTGTTTCTCTGACTTTTAAGGCACGGCAGAAAAATCAGAATCAGGGCTGATACTATAATAAAAGCCGCAGAAATTACAGCCGGTATTAATATTTTCATAGCATTCTCCCTTAGCTTTTCTTTTCTTCGTGATACTCTTTTTCAGTATTTACATTCCATATATTGCTCTTGTCTTTTACGCCGCCTATGATATTCTTGACGGTTTCAAAGGCTGTAACCATTGAATGGTCCATATTGTTGTAACGGTGCTGACCGTTTCTGCCGACGCAGAAGAGATTTTCAATGGTGTTGAGGTAATCGATAAGCTTGTCCATTTCATCGTATGTATCGAAATATGCAGGATAGGCTTTCTTTACCTTTTCCATATGGGTATCGAGAACTTCATCACGGCTTGAAATAAGTCCGAGCTTTATCATTTCATCAACACCGAATTCAGAAAATTCCTCCTCTGTCATATTCCAGAATTCGTCACCCTCATTTACGAAGTATTCAAGTCCTATCCATACTGTATTCTCAAGATCTTTGACAAGATACGGAGACCAGTTGTTATAAAGCTGGAATCTGCCTACCTTGACACGTCTGTCCTGAACGTATACCCAGCAATCCGGAACGATATTGCCGACTGTTTTCATATCAGTCTTGTTTTCAAGGTTAAGTTTCGGGATAAGAACGCCCAGTGTCATATAGTCACGATAAGGAAGCCCTGCCGCAATTCTTGCAGCGTCTTCCGGAACGTCATTCATTCCGGCTACAAGATCCCTTACAGGCATTGAGGAAATGACATAATCGCCGTTTAAAACTGTTTCATTTCCGTCTTTTAAATATGTAACGCCAGTCAGACGATTTCCGTCCTTATGGAGCTTTTTAACAGATGCATTCATTATTATTTTTCCGCCCAGCTTTTCAAATTCCAGAGCAGTTGTTTCCCAGAGCTGACCGGGACCAAACTTAGGATATTTGAATTCCTCGATAAGTGAAGTATTAACTTTGCGGTTCTTGACTTTGAAAAGCTTTCCGAAAAAGTCCTTGATAATGCCTACAATGGAAAGTCCTTTGGTACGCTGAGCGCCCCATGAAGCGTCGATTTCACTTGGGTGTCTGCCCCAGAGGTTTTCAGTATAATATTCAAAAAACATTGAATAGAGCTTCTTTCCGAAGCAGTTTATGTAGAAGTTTTCAAGATTGGTTTCAGGACGCTTGTGGAATACAGAAGCGAGATAGCTGAAACCCACCTTCATAGTTGTGAAGAAACCGAAATTTTTGATAGTTTCAGGCTTTAAGGATACCGGATAGTCATAAAACTTGTCATCAAAAAGGATACGGGAAACACGATGTCTTGTAAGCATAACACGATCT
Source organism: Oscillospiraceae bacterium (assembly GCA_022788225.1). Lineage (GTDB taxonomy): Bacteria > Bacillota > Clostridia > Oscillospirales > Ruminococcaceae > Porcipelethomonas. The sequence continues at coordinate 8,339 of JALEVO010000153.1, forward strand.
GTGGATTCCGGATCAGGTCCGTTATCTGTCAGCGGAATGCTTCTGTCAAGAAGAATATCGTCAAAACTCGGCTTGCCCTGCATAGGGAGCATCTCATTCCACCATTGATTGACCTCCGGCATTTTGGAGAAGAAGCGGTGTCCGCCCATGTCCATGCGATTGCCCTTATATTTTACGGTCTTTGAAATACCGCCTATTTCACTGGTTTCCTCAAGTACGGTTACACTATACTTGTCCGGAGCCTGTTTCAAAAGTTCATAGGCGGCAGTCAGTCCGGCAGGACCTGCACCGATTATAATAACGTTTTCCATTTGTTTCTCCTTTTATTTAGAATACAGAATAATTTTTCTTGCGACATAATTATATACAAGTACAATTAAAGCAACAACGATTTTAGCTATGTATCTGTTTATGCTGAAAACCCAGCTTGTGCAGACAAGCATCAGCAGTACATTGAGCACCCAGCCGATAACGCCGATTATGGTATAGCCCAGAAATTCCGTCCTGACTGAGCCGCACTTTGCGTCCTCTGTAAACACAAACTTTTTTGAAAGAAGAAAGTTTACAATCAGTCCGCAGATAAAACCGACAGTTGTTGCGGCGGCTGTAATAAAATCGCTTTTGCCCAGCAGCAGACAGGTGACAGAAAAAGCACCGTAATCAACAACAAAAGCTATTCCGCCGACAAAGCAGTAACGAAAAAATTTGATGAATCCGTTTTCGGTAGGTTCAAAAAACAGTGCCCTGAATTTCAGACCAAACAGCAGCTGAAATAATTCCTTCACCCAATCACACGCCTTTCAAATAATATGCAAAACATATAATTATTATATCAAAAATAGCATATAATTGCAAGCAAGCTGATAAATTTCCAGTTTTTTTAGTGATTTACAACAATTATTTACATGATTTTTTGTAGAAATAAGATAGCCGACGAGAAGTAACATATCAGCTAAAACTTCCGGAAAACAAATAAAAATATAAAATTCGTGCCAAATCCCGATTTATTGTTTACAATTTTTAAGCGGCATGATATAATAAGTATAAGTGACGCTGTACTGTCAGCAGTTGTGTCAATACTGATAAAATCATACTCGGAGGACGCTGAATGTTTGCAGAAATTAACAGCCTTGGTCTTTTCGGACTTAACGCTTTTAAGGTTGACGTTGAAATAGAAATAAGCAGGGGTATACCTGTTTTTGATATTGTGGGACTTCCGGATATAGTGGTAAAGGAAAGCCGTGAGCGTATAAAAGCGTCCATGCGAAGCTGTGATTTTGAGTTTCCTGTGGCAAGGGTAATGGTCAATCTTGCTCCGGCAGGTACACGAAAAAGCGGTTCTGTTCACGATATGGCGATATTCATGGCTGTTATGAAAGCGGCTGGGTATATTGACGCAGAACTTGATGGTATGTGCTTTATCGGCGAACTTTCACTAAACGGCAGTCTGCGACCCATTGACGGCGTTCTGCCTATGGTACTTCTTGCTAAGGAAGAGGGCATGAAAGCAGTTTTTGTGCCGGAAGAGAACGCCTTTGAAGCATCCGTTGCAGACGGTATTGAGATTTACGGCGTTTCCGACATAAAACAGCTTGTTGAACATTTCACAGGCAGACGTAAAATTCCTGTTTCGGAGCGTTTTATCCCCTCCCCTGACAAGACGGAATATCAGCTTGACTTTGCCGACGTAAAAGGACAGAATACTGCAAAAGCGGCTCTGGAGATAGCCGCTGCAGGAGGACACAATGCACTGCTTATCGGAACGCCGGGCAGCGGAAAGAGTATGCTTGCAAAGAGAATGCCGTCAATTCTGCCGGACATGACCTTTGAGGAGTCCATTGAAACTACCAAGATACACTCCATTTCCGGAATGCTCGACCCGAAATCTCCCCTTGTTACAACAAGACCGTTCCGTTCCCCACACCACACAATTTCCTCTGCCGGACTTGCCGGAGGTGGTTCAGTTCCAAGACCGGGGGAAATTTCCATAGCACATAATGGCTTGCTGTTTTTAGACGAGCTTGCGGAATTTGACCGCAGAACTCTTGAAATTCTCCGTCAGCCGCTGGAGGACGGAAAAGTCACCATATCAAGGGCGGCAGGTACTGTTGTCTATCCGGCGTCGATTATGCTGATAGCGGCAATGAACCCGTGTCCATGCGGATATTACGGACACCCCAGCGGAAGATGCAGATGCAGTCACAAACAGGTTGCGGCGTATCTCTCAAAAATATCCGGTCCTATGCTTGACAGGTTTGATTTGCATATTGAAGTCGCACCGGTTGAATTCAACGACATTTCCTCCGACAAAAAGGAAGAGTCCTCAGCGGAAATCAGAAAGAGAGTTTCTGCGGCAAGGGACATTCAGAATGAGCGTTTTAAGGGTACGCACATAAACTGCAATGCAAAGATAACCCCCGACAAGCTGAACAGTTTCTGTCCTATGGACGATAATGCAAAAACGTTTATCGGAAAAGCCTTCGACAGGCTGGGACTTTCCGCACGAGCCTATGACAGAATACTCAAAGTTGCGAGAACTATTGCCGATCTGAACGGCAGTGAAAAAATAGAAAAAGAACACATATCGGCCGCAATACAGTTTCGCAGTCTTGACAGAAAATACTGGAGCGGCGAAGAACAAAAGTAAAAATAATGAAAGGCAGCAAAATTTATGAAACCTATTGTAAAAAAGTTTTCGGAGTTTTTCAGACGGCTTGACAAAACCCTGCTTATCCTTGTTACCATCTGTTCAGTAATCAGCGTGATACTGCTCTATTCCCTCTATAAAAACGGCATAGGCGGACTGGACAAAAGCTACTATATAACACAGCTTATCTCAATGTTTCTGGGTATCGGGGCATGTCTTGTTGTGGCGTCCATAGATTACCACACTCTTTCAAGGCTGTGGTTTCTGTATGCGCCGATAGCCCTTGTTCTTGTCCTGCTTACTTTTACCGGACTGGGACTTCAGCGAGCCGGTGCGGACGACAGGGCATGGCTCAACCTCGGCTTTATGACCATGCAGCCGTCAGAGGTTCTGAAACTTGCATTTATTCTGACATTTTCCTTTCACCTTTCAAAGGATGCTGAAAATATAAACCGTCCTCTTCACCTGCTGTTTATACTGCTCCACGGCGCAGTTCCTATCGGACTTATAGTATTGCAGGGCGACTACGGTACGGCTCTTATTTTCATTATGATGTTTGTGGTCATGCTGTTTTCAGCCGGGCTTTCCTTTAAATACATTATTGCGGCAATTGCAGTAACACCGCCCATTATCTACGTTCTGTGGAATTACGTTCTGCAGTCCCTCCACAAGAACCGTATTCTCGTCCTCATTCACCCGGGAACTGACCCTATGGGACTGGAATATCAGCAGAATCTGGGGCTTGCCTCTCTCGGTGCAGGCGGACTTTTCGGAAAGGGTCTTTTCAATAATAAGGACTATGTTGAAGTACCGGAAATACACAACGACTTTATTTTTGCGTATGTGGGACAGGCGTTCGGATTTATCGGCGCAATTGCGGTTATAATACTGCTGACGTACATATGCCTGAAAATACTTTCCGACAGCCGAAGTACCATGGACAAGCAGGGAAAGCTTATCTGTCTTGGCACGTTTGCCATGATTTTCACCCACTGTTTTATGAATATCGGAATGGTACTGAAAGTTATGCCGGTTATCGGTATTCCGCTGCCGTTTTTCAGTGCCGGCGGTACTGCTCTTGTAAGTATGTATGTTGCCATTGGTCTGGTACTCAGCTGCGGTACTCACAATACTAAAAAATACAGAATGTTCTATGATGATTAAGGATATACAATGAATAATAAGGAATTAATTGAAAGAATAGCCGCCTCTCATAATGCCACGGCGGAAGAACTTATTGCAGTAATGGAAAACGAGGAAAATGACGATTTTCTCTTTGAGTGTGCCGACCGCATAAGGCGTGAAATTTACGGAACTGACGTCTACATCAGAGGGCTGATAGAGTTTACAAACTACTGCAAAAACAACTGCCTTTACTGTGGAATCCGGCGTGACAACAGGAATGTCGAGCGCTACCGTCTGACGGAGGAAGAAATATATGAGTGCTGCGACGAGGGGTATGAACTCGGTTTCAGGACTTTTGTTATGCAGGGCGGTGAGGACAGTCATTATACTGACGAAATGCTCTGCCGGATTGTGAGCAATATAAAGAAAAAGTACCCCGACTGCGCTGTGACTCTTTCCCTTGGAGAGCGCTCGGAGGAAAGCTACAGACGGCTTTATGAAAGCGGTGCGGACAGGTATCTTCTAAGGCATGAAACGGCGACAGCGGAGCATTATGCAAAACTGCACCCCGAAGAAATGTCCTTTGAAAACAGAATGAAATGCCTTGAAACGCTGAAAAAAATTGGCTATCAGACGGGGGCAGGCTTTATGGTGGGTTCACCTTATCAAACAAGGGAAAATCTTGCCGCCGACCTGCTTTTCATAAAAAAGCTGAAACCGGAAATGGTAGGAATAGGACCTTTTATTCCCCACAAGGACACCCCTTTTAAGGACTGCGCACAGGGAACGCTCCGTGACACTCTTGTCATGGTAGCACTTACAAGACTTCTTCACCCTCATGCCCTTATACCGTCCACAACGGCGCTGGGTACTATCCACCCACAGGGGCGTGAGCTTGGACTTAAAGCCGGGGCAAACGTTGTAATGCCCAATCTCTCCCCTACTCGTTTCAGAAAGCTTTACGCACTTTACGACAACAAGATTTGTACCGGAGATGAATCGGCGCAGTGCAGAAAATGCCTTGAAGGACGTGTTTCCTCTGCCGGATATAAAATTGTTACAGACAGGGGGGATTTCCGTGCTTAACGAGTTTTCAAGAACCGAACTTCTGCTTGGAGCAGAGGGAATGGAAAAGCTGAAAAATGCCCATGTTGCTGTTTTCGGTATCGGTGGAGTAGGCTCCTATATTGCCGAGGCGCTGGCAAGGTGCGGCGTGGGAAAGCTGACCTTGATTGACAATGATACAGTTGCGGTCACGAACTTAAACCGTCAGCTTATTGCACTGCATTCAACCATAGGCATGAAAAAGACCGAGACGGCAAAAGCCAGAATACTTGATATAAATCCTGCGGCGCAGGTCACGGCGCTTGACTGTTTTTACACTGGAACAGAAGTCGATTTAAGCGGATTTGACTACATTGCCGACGCCATTGACACAGTTTCCTCAAAGCTTGCGCTTATTGAAAATGCCTATAAGCTTGGAGTACCGGTGATTTCCTCAATGGGCACGGGCAACAAGCTTGACCCTACAAAGCTTACAGTGACGGATATTTACAAGACGGAAATGTGTCCTCTTGCCAAAGTCATGCGGTATGAACTGAAAAGGCGCAATGTAAAAAAACTTAAGGTGGTCTATTCCACCGAAAAACCCAGAGAGCACAAGGCGGAAAGCGAGGAAATCACGGCAAAGCGCAAGACTATCGGAAGTGTTTCCTTTGTGCCGTCTGTGGCAGGACTTATTATTGCGGGGGAGATTGTGAAAGATATTTGCGGAGTTTTTTAAAAAACAGTTGCAATTTTCCCGAAAAAATGGCATAATTATAGATAGTATATCACTCCGTCCGAGGACGGTTTAAATGTTAGGAGTTAAAAATGGAACATCAGCTTTGTTTAATTTTGAATTTCGGCGGACAGTATAACCAGCTTATTGCAAGAAGAGTCCGTGAATGCGGTGTATACTGCGAAGTTAAACCATACAACAAGATAACAATCGAGGAAATAAAAGCCCTTGCACCGTCCGGTATTATTTTCACAGGCGGTCCAAACAGCGTTTACGGAGAAAAGGCACCTACAGTTTCCAGAGAAATATTTGAACTTGGAATACCGGTGCTTGGTATCTGCTACGGTTCACAGCTTATGGCTCATGTACTGGGAGGAAAGGTTTCAACCTGTGTAACCAGTGAATACGGCAAAACAGAAACTACCTACGACAAAAGCTGTACCCTGTTTTCGTCAATAAAGGATATGCCGGAAAAAGCGATTTCATGGATGAGCCACACAGACTATATTTCCGAACTGCCGGAGGGATTCACAGCCGTTGCTCACACTGAACACTGTCCGGTGGCGGCTATGGAAAACAAGGAGAAAAAGCTTTACGCAGTGCAGTTCCATCCGGAGGTAAACCACACGGAATACGGTCTGGGCATGATAGACAGTTTTCTGAAAAATGTCTGCGGCTGCACAGGCGACTGGACTATGGAAAACTATGCTGAAACAGCTATCCGTGATATCAGAAAAAAAGTCGGTGACGGAAAGGTTCTTCTGGCACTCTCTGGCGGTGTGGATTCATCTGTTCTTGCGGCACTTCTTTCAAAGGCAGTAGGCAGACAGCTGACCTGTATATTCGTTGACCACGGCTTTATGCGCAAAAACGAGGGTGACGAAGTTGAAGAGGCTTTCAGAGACTGGGATATCAACTTTGTTAGAGTTAATGCTAAAGACAGATTCATGGAAAAGCTTAACGGTGTTTCCGATCCGGAGGCAAAGAGAAAGATAATCGGGGAAGAATTTATCCGTGTATTCGAGGCTGAGGCTAAAAAGATAGGCAAGGTGGACTACTTTGCACAGGGTACGATTTACCCGGACGTAATTGAAAGCGGTGACGATGATGAGGCCGCAGTTATCAAGTCCCACCACAATGTAGGCGGACTGCCGGACTATGTTGACTTCAAGGAAATCATAGAGCCGCTGAGAATGCTTTTCAAGGACGAAACAAGAAAACTGGGTCAGGAACTGGGGCTTTCTGAAACTCTTGTATGGCGTCAGCCGTTCCCGGGACCTGGTCTGGCAATCAGAATTATCGGTGAGATAACAAACGAAAAGCTTGAAATTCTTCAGGACGCTGACTGGATTTTCCGTGAGGAAATTGCAAAGGCTGGTCTTGACAGAAGTATTCACCAGTATTTTGCAGTACTGACAGATATGCGTTCTGTTGGCGTTATGGGCGATTTCAGAACCTACGACTACACCCTTGCCCTCAGAGGCGTTACTACAACTGACTTCATGACCGCTGACTTTGCAAGGATTCCTTATGAAGTTCTTGAAACCTGTTCGAGAAGAATTGTAAATGAAGTAAAGTCCATTAACCGAGTTGTGTATGATATCACTACTAAGCCCCCGGCAACTATTGAGTGGGAATAATGTACAAGCCTGCTGAAACGGCGTAATACCGCACTTTTCTGCTTGTAATATTGCAAGCAAAGGCGACAGCCACTAATTGTGCGGTGTCGCCTTAAAGATAAACTGAACGTATTTGCTCACTGTCATATCGGAATTGTAATTCCAACAAGAAACAGCTTGCCTTTGGGCAGAAGATCAAGTGAGCCATGATGTTTCTTAACAATATGTGACACAGAAGAAAGTCCGATTCCATGATATATGGCATCGGATTTTCTTGTTTCCGGAAGAGAATCACTTTGCAGATTCAGAATACCGTCATAGGTATTTTCTATGGTAATACACCACATACATTCTGTGACAGATGTTTTGAGTGTTATCTTTCTGACTGATTCACCGTCCAGACGTTCACACGCCTCAATTGCATTTTCCAGCAGATTTCCAAGCAGTGTGCATATCTCCACATCAGACAGCGGAAACCTCCCCGGCAGTATCCACTGAAGATTCATGTCGATTTTTTTGATTTCCGCCATACTCTGATAATAATAGAATAATGCGTCAACAGTAGGCTTTCCGCTTTCGACCTGCACTTTAAAATCTCCCGGAACAGTTGTATATTCTGAAAGGAAGTTAAGATATTCCGGAATTTCCTGATTGCCGCACTTTTCAGCCATAGTCTGTACAACACGCATATGATGCCGGAAGTCGTGAACGGCTCTGCGGCGCTCCTCTATCTGAATATTTAACTGGTGTGTGTAGTTGGTCTGCATGATAAGCTGCTTTTCCATAAGACGGTGCTGCTGGGTCATAAGAAGATTCTGTAAATAGCTCTGGGTCAGCAGTTTACAGAGCATACCTGCTACTACGATTACAAGAAAAAGGCATACCCATTCCAGAAACCAGCCGCCGAATATCGGATCGTAATCCGGGAAAATACGCTCCCAGACACAGGCACAGGCAAAAAATACTGAAACATATAACAGCTGCTTTGCCTGGTGACGGCGATGTTTATGCACTGTAAAACAAGAGGTGGCAATCATATATCCAGCCAGTGAAAATTTATATACTTTCAGCAGCCTGGAAACAAAATCTGCCGCACTGTCTGACAAAGCACCGGAACAAAGCGAATACACCGAAACCCCCAGACAAATCAGCAATGAAATTCCGCTGCTTATCCACGCCGCTTTACTGTATACATTACAGATATAGTTGTGCATTACAACCATCATAAACAGCGTCAGATAGCAAAACAGTATTTCCAGAAAATACGCCGGAAAAACAGGAAGAATAACCATTGTATGTAAAATAGGATAGGACATCCAGCCAGTCATGAGAAAACACAGCAGAAAAAAGCAAATTGCATTTATGCTGTGTATCTTTTTCCACAAATAAAGCGATACTGCAACAGAAATAAGCATCAGAAAAAGCATACAAAGGCAGAATGCCAGTCTTATCCCTCTGACATAGTTCAGGCACTGCATTGTACCGAAGGCAGGCGGATATGTCATACCGCCGTAAATATGCGACTGATTGCTGACTGCAATTATAATGGTCGCCATTCCGTTTTCATCAGGAGAAAAAACTACCATACGGTTTCCGGTGGCATCTTTGTAATTATTCGGCTGAGGATTGCCCATTGACATCACAAGCTTTTCATTTACGTACATATTATACGCAGAAAATATTTCGGGCATATCCATAGCATAATACGAAATGCCGTCCGGCAGCTGACAGCGCATAACGTATGTACCGCAGCCGTAATTGGTATTGGAACTGTCCTGACTTATCTCCATACGGTTTGACGCAGAAATGTCTGTGTATGTCATATACCGATCCGGATCGCCCTGTGAAAAGTCGTCGGGCGAAAGCAGAACTCCCGGATAATACATCCAGTCATTCCATAAAAAGCGGCAGGGATCCTCTTCAATCTCCTCTTGCGTCAGCACAAGCAGACCGTTGATTGCCTGTACTGAATTCTGTGTGTACTTATTGTTGTACCGGTAAAGAAAGCAGAAAAACAGTGACGCCAATGCAGCTGTCAGCAACATTCCAAGATAAAGACGGTATCGTACCTTTTTCATCATTTCACCTTTCTGCGCAAAAACCAGATACAGAAAACTGCCCCTCCCGCCAGTACAATACCTGCACCGATTATAAGGAACATATTCCGTGCAAAGTGAGATTCCTGCGCCGTTTCTCCGGTTTCGGAATCAGCTGATTTCAGAGAATATGTACCAAGATATGTGGTTTCAATTCTGTAGGCACAGCTTTCAGCGTCATATTCCAGCAGCTGTGTTGAACCGCATATCTCCAGCGCCGGTGTTTCTGTGCCGGAAAAACAGCGTTCCGGAAACCATATAGTAACCGGTACTTTAATTTCCGCTTGTTCATCGTTGATTAGAATCATTATTTCGTAAGCTGAAGAATCATCATCAGGCTGTACAGAAACTGTAATCATGTCTGTATCAGCAAATTCCATGGCGTTTTCGGGAATAGAAATGGTTATGCCGTTTTTTGAGAACTTTGCAGTACCGCCGCTTTGCTCCATCATAAGCCGTACACGATAGCCGGAAAGCTCGTCTTTTGTGTTGTCAGAATACTCTATCTGCTGTGAATTGCCTTTGGACAAATCAGTTACAGTTGTCTGCGTTGTCTGCACCGCTGTCTTTTTTTCTGATACAGTTGTCCCGGACGGACTGCTGTCAGCAACAGGGTATGTATCTTCCTCGTCCTGTTCTCCGGCAGTTTTATTATTGCGGACGGACTTTTTATTCTCCTGTATTACAGCCGACTTGTCGACCGGTATATCAGATACGACTGCTTTTTCCGTTGAAACGGCAGTAGTTGTTGTTTTCACAGGTACTGTGGGGGCAGGCTGTGTGACAACCGGATTATTGATTATATCGGCATCTCCTCCGTCTCTGTCACCGCCCATACCTACGACAGTTGTGTACTCGCCGTTTTCATATATCTCCAGTATCTGAGAACACATATCACCGTATTGCAGGTAAAAGTAAGCGTAATAATTCTCTTCCAGAGCAGTACGGTATATTGAAAAACCGTTTGATTTCATACAGGCTGTGTCTGTACCGCAAAGAAACCATTCACAGTTTTTCAGTTCTCCCAAGTCACATTGCTCCGGGCTGAAAAATCCATATATCTCTGTTTCCTCCGACGGTAAATCCGGCAGAAAATACACTACGTGCTGCTGCTCAGTAGTCCTTGCCGGAAACAGTTCAAATTCCTCAGGATTACTTACACAGACAGGAATGGTTACATTCTGAATTGAGGGGGCAAGTTCGCAGTAAGGAGCGTCTTCTTCACATAGTTCCATTGAAAAATCAAGGTCGTAAATTCCTGCTGTGTAGATATCAACGCAGTCCCAGTCCGGCTCAGACGCAATCACAAGAGCATCCGCATTGTCATTATAGGCAAAAAGATAGGACATATTGTCATATATGCTGCACTGAGTTTCCTCCCAGCCTTCTTCGTCCCCGACTGCAAGCATATATCCGCTGAAATACACGTCAGAAGAGGCAATATGGTCAAGAACCTCCTTTTCCTCCTCGGCTGAAACTGAGTCTGAGAAAACCAGTCCCGATAAAACGCCGAATATCAGGAACATTTTTATCATACTGTAAAATCTTTTTTTCATAAATTATTATCTCCCATATGTGCATAGTAATAGCTGCGCCATATCTCTCCGATCTGCTTTTTCTTACGAATGTTGACAGGAAGTCTTATTCCATGCTCAAGGCGGAAAACATTGTCCTCCATGCCAAGTATATGCTGCATATTCACGATTACGCCCCGTATACAGCACAGAAAGCGCTCGTCCTGTTCAAGAGGCTCTGTCAGCTGGCGGAATGAAACTGAAAGTGAAATGGTTTCTTCAGTGGTGTGGATACGGGTTGTATGGTCCTGAACATCTATGTACAATATCTTTTCAGTGGGAATACTGCGTTCCACGTTATTCTGCCTGAATTTCAGAAAAGGTACGGCATAGGAATCCTGTATTTCAAGAAACTGCATTGCAAGCTCAAATTCCTCCGGCACAATCGGTTTTACCAGATAGTACACCGCACGGACGGCATAGCTCTGTCTGAAAAATTCAGTACTGCTGGAAAGAAAAATGATTTTCGGACTCTTCCCCGATGAAAAAAGTTCCTGAGCCGCCTCCATTCCGGACTTCTCCTTCATGTAGATATCAAGGAATACCACCTGAAACGATTCGCTTTCCCAGGCTGAAAGAAAAGATTCTGCACTGTCAAATTCCGAAATTTCTGCTGTAATATTATGCTCCGACAAATAGGAGCAGATGTATGATTTTAATTCACAGCGGTCTTCATAAGAATCGTCTGCAATTGCAAATTTCATTAGTTTCCTCCATTTTGTGCCACTTGTAATTAAAAAATGTGACAGCATATTAATATACTTTATATTATACCAAATTTATTATAAAAAATCGAGTATTTTTTCTGCTTTTCACGCTAAAAAACTGCGGTTTACGTAAAAAGTATTGATTAATGTCTGGCAAATGGATATAATTAAAAAAGTTTCAGGGGCAGAGTGCTCCAGAAAAATATTAACCCTTTAGAGAAGGAAAAGGAGAAAGATACATATGAAAATGAAGAAAATACTTGCATTTATTGCGGCACTTTCAATGATTGCTGCTGTGGCAACCGGCTGCGGTTCAGAAAAGGAAGATAGCAAATCTTCTTCTGAATCATCTGTTTCATCTGTTGCAGAGGAAGTTTCCGATGAAGAACCTGAAGAAGATGAGGCTCCGGAAGAAGATGACGCTGACGCTGAAGACGCTGAAGGCGCTGATGTTGACGACGAAACAGCTGCTTACGCAGAGGCTCTTTCAGGATCACTCTGGCTTGGTATGGACGAAGAGTACAACTGCTATGCAATGGGATTCAGCGATGAAGAAATTGTTTTTGAGGCAAACGACGGTTCTTCTATTACCGGTTACTGGGGCGTTAAAGCCGGTGATCCGACAATCTACATTTTTGAGGACCCGGAACTGACATCTGAAGTTGCAACAATGCCATGGACATTTGACACAGAAAGCAATGTTATGATTCTCAATGAAAAGGTTATCATGGCAGAATCTGACGCATACAGCTTTGAAGAAGCAGCAGCTGCTCTGGAACAGATGGCAACTGCAGCAAAGGTACAGGAATACCTCCAGGGAACATACTGGTTAAGCGTAACTGACGAAGAGGCTACTGCCATTGCACTGGACGGCAGCAATTTATCCATGCTGAATCTTACTGCTGACGGCACACTTCAGGAATTAACCACTTACTGGAGCATGGATTACGACCAGCTCAATCTTTATGATGAATCATACAATCTGGTGACAAGTTTCCAGTGGAATATGGCTGAAGATGGTTCAGTTCTTCAACTGGCAAATGAAAGCAAAAATCTCACAGCAGAACAGGTTTCAGAAGAGGACGCTGTAGATATTGTAGCATATCTCTATGCATGCATGAACCTGGATTATGAAGGATAAATAATAGCAAGAAAGGGATTATTTAATTATGAAAAGCAAAACAACTGCATTGATTCTTTCCATACTCCTGGGCGAGCTTGGAATAGATCGTTTCTATCTCGGATATACAGGACTTGGAATTCTTAAGCTGATTACCGGCGGCGGATTTTGTATCTGGTGGCTGGTAGACATCATTTTAATCGCAACAGGAAAACTTACTGCCAAGGACGGCTCTGAACTGGCATAACCGTCAATTTTGCAGAAACGCTTTCCTGCGGATTGTTTTCCTCCTTTACGCAGAAAGTATTCCAGTCAGAAATACAAATGCAATAAAAAAGCAGAGAATTCGTGTGGTAGGAATATCTCTGCTTTTTTCAGTTTAAGAAAGGACATATCATGCAGCACAAACTATTGAAAAAACTCACTGCTTTTATCGTATCAGCAGCTATGCTTATTGCCTCAGGTGGGTGTGCGGAAGAAGAAAAAGTACCGGAAGAGAAAACTGTTGAAAACTCCGTATCCCGTACAGCAGACAACAGCTGTACATTGATGATATATATTTGTGCAGCGGACCTTGAATCGGAGTATGGCTGTGCAACTGCTGATATAAACGAGATTCTCTATGGCTATTCCGACAGTAATCTCAATATCATTATCCAGACAGGCGGTACACTTGAATGGCAGAATACTGTTATTTCCGGAGACAGATGTCAGCGCTATCAGGTCAAGGAGGACGGTCTGGAGCTTGTAGATGATACTTTGGGGCAGCAGAATATGGCTGAACCCGATACGCTTTCTGATTTTGTCAGCTATTGCACTGATAACTACACTGCCTCACGCTACGGGCTTATTCTATGGGATCACGGCGGCGGTGTTATCGGCGGCTACGGCTATGACGAAAATTTCGGCGGTGAGTCTATGAGTCTGCCCCAGATTAATCAGGCGCTGGATAATGCCGGAACGCATTTTGATTTTATAGGGTTTGACGCCTGTCTTATGGCAACCCTCGAAACCTGTTTAATGGCGTCTTATCATGCAGATTATATGATTGCGTCTGAAGAAACAGAACCCGGCTGCGGCTGGTATTACACCAACTGGATCGAAAGTCTTTCGGCAGATTGTTCATTATCTCCGGAAGTATACGGCAAACAGATAATTGATGATTATGTCGAATACTGCTATGAGGATTCTCCCAGTATGTATTCTACCCTTGCAATGTTTGACCTGAACGCAGTGACCGAAAGTCTGCTGCCTGCCCTTGATTCCTTTTCATCAGACTGCTCTGAGCAGATAGCTCAGGGCGAATACCGTGTCATCTCACAAAATCGGAGCAATACTCGTGCGGTATACCAGTCTGATTTTGACCATATTGACCTTTACGATTTTGCAGAACGCTCTGACACAGAGTCCTCAGCAGTTCTTGCACAGGCAATTTCTGACAGTATCATCTATTACCGCTCTACTCCAAACGGCAGTTCAGATTACGGTCTTTCTATTCTGTTCCCCTATTATGATCTTTCAGCAGTGGACGAGATGACGCAGATTTATGACAGTCTGGAATATGATACGGCGTATACAGACCTGACAGAAAGTTTTGCCAACGTCATGGCAGGCGGTCAGATATCCATTTCGTCCTTTTCCAATACTCATAACGATATTGACGAAAACGAGTACTCCGAATTCAGCTGGTTTGATGCGGAAGACTGGTATGATGATTCCTACTATGAAACCAACTGTGCAGACCTAAGTGAGCTTGAGGTTACGGATTCGGACGGTCAGTGGGTTCTGGAATTGTCTGACGAGGACTGGGAAATTGTGAATGATGCGGCTATGCAGATGTTTGCAGTCGGTGAAGATTATTATATAGACATGGGACTTGATGATTACTGCGAGTTTGACGATAACGGCAATCTGATAGTGGAATATGACCAGACATGGGTTGCACTGGACGGTGTTGTAGTCCCGTTTTTCTATGAGGATTACATTGAAGAGGAAGATTATTTCCTGACCTATGGGTACGTTCCCTGCATATACAACGGTGAAGACGCAGAAATAATTGTAGCATGGGATTCCGAAAACGACGGCGGATATGTTGCAGGCGTACGTCCGGTATACGATGAATCGGTTGCCGCAAAGGGACTTTACGAAGTTCAGGACGGCGACACATTCCAGCTATATTACGATATCTATGACGAAAATCTGGAATATCTTGATACTATAACACTTGATGATGAGATTTTCACAGTGGACGGTGAAATTACCGTCAGCTATGAGGACGTAGTTTCTCAGCTGGGTAACACCTTTATTTACTATGTACTGGAAGACGTATATAACAATACTTATTTTACTGAATCAATATGGTATGAAGAGTAATGAAGCAGCTGTTGCACCGACAAAAAGTGCAGCAGCTCTTTTTTGATCAACAACATTTTTTATCTGAGTGTTTCAACTCCCTTGACGTAAGGCTGACGATATGTTAAAATATAATAGAGAATTATAAAGATTGAGGGAAAAGAATGAAAAAGGAATCGAATTCTGCCGGAGGAGTTGCTCTCTGGCTTTTTGTTATTTTACTGCTGCTGCTTATAATTTTAGGCGGTGTAACGCTGCTGCAAAAGCGAAACAACAGCAGTACTGCCTCTGCCGGCATATCCCAGTCTGAAGCTGCTGATACAGAAGCCGAACCCGCAACTGAACCCCCTACAGAACCGCCCACTGAACCGGAAACCACTGCCCGCACCTTTAATTTCGATTACATGGAAATTGAAAGTGAGACCGCTCTGCTGACCGATCTTGACGGTAATGAAATTTTTTCGCAGAACCAGTATGAGCGGATTTATCCTGCGTCGCTCACAAAAATCATGACGGCTATCGTTGCCATAGAAAATGTTTACAACATTGATGAAACCATTATGATAACCGGTGACGTGTTTGAGCAGGTAAACGCAGAAAACGGTTCAACCGCAGGATTTTTAGCTTATGAAGAAGTAAGCTACCGTGACCTGCTTTACGGTGCGGTTTTAAGCTCCGGAGCGGAATGCTGTCTTACCCTTGCAAATTATATCAGCGGAAGTGAGTGGGATTTCGTACAGCTTATGAATGAAAAGGCTCAGGAACTCGGCATGGCCGACACTAATTTCACAAATGTCTGCGGATTTCACAGTTATGACCACTATTCCACAGCTGCCGACATATCCCTTTTGCTGAGATATGCACTTCAGAACGATACATTTTATGAGATATTCACATCTCAGACTTATTACACAGAAACCGACGAGCATCCTGACGGAATAACCCTTTACAGCACAATGTTTTCCGCAATGGATTCGTCATACATCACTGGCGGAAGGATACTTGGCGGAAAAACCGGATTTACTGACGAAGCAGGACTTTGCCTTGCCTCCCTTGCCGAAGTTGATGGCACTCTGTACACACTTGTAACCACCGGTGCACCGGGTTCCCATTACACAGAACCACTGCATATCTATGACGCTGTTAACATTTATGAAAATTTAAGTGAATAAATAAAAAGTTTCGGTAATCCTTAAAAAGATGACCGAAACTTTTTTTGTTTTACTAAAAAAGCGAGACTGCTACGTGTACTGCAGCAGTCTCTTTTGTATGTTTTGGACCTCCCGCATTGTTCTGCGGTACTTCCTTTCGCATCTTAAATTTTATCAGCTTTGCTGATTAAGCTTCTTCACCGTAAAGCTTTGAAAGTCTTGTCAGATAATCATATCTGTCCTTAGCATTTGCAAGAGCCTTGTCGAAGAGCTTTTCTGCTCTCTCAGGGTTCTGACGGGCAAGTGCATTGTAACGAACCTCACCCATAAGGAAGTTCTTGTATTCGTCAGTATTAGGAGCCTTTGAATCCATGATGAATGGGTTCTTGCCCTCTGCCTTGAGAGTCGGGTTGTATCTGTAAAGGTGCCAGTAACCAGCCTGAACAGCCTTCTTTTCTTCTGCCATAGAAGTACCCATACCAGTCTTGATACCATGGTTGATACATGGTGCGTAACCGATAATGATTGACGGACCGTTGTAAGCCTCTGCCTCTGCAATAGCCTTGATACACTGATTCATATCAGCACCCATAGCAATATGAGCAACGTAAACGTAGCCATAGCTCATTGCGATACCAGCCAGATCCTTCTTCTTAACTTCCTTGCCGGCAGCAGCAAACTGTGCAATAGCACCTGTAGGAGTTGACTTTGAGGACTGACCGCCTGTGTTGGAGTAAACTTCTGTATCGAATACGAAGATGTTTACGTCCTGACCGGAAGCGATAACGTGGTCGAGACCGCCGAAACCGATATCATAAGCCCAGCCGTCACCACCGAAGATCCACTGTGACTTCTTTCTCAGATAATCCTTGGAAGCGAGGATTTCCTTGGCAGCGTCGCAGCCGCAAGCCTCAAGTGCTGCAACCAGCTTGTTAGTAGCAGGTGTGTTAGCGTTTCCGTCTTCAACTGTATCGAGATATTCAGCAATTGCTGCCTTAACGTCAGCATTGTCTGTTGTTTCGTTTAATGCCTTAACCTTTTCGATAACTCTGTTTCTGAGAGTCTTCTGACCTAAGAACATACCGTAACCGAATTCAGCGTTGTCCTCGAAGAGTGAGTTGGACCATGCAGGACCCTTGCCTTCCTTATTGAATGTGTAAGGAGTTGAAGGTGCAGAACCGCCCCAGATTGAAGAACAGCCTGTTGCATTGGCAATGTACATTCTGTCGCCGAAGAGCTGTGTGATAAGCTTTGCATAAGGTGTTTCGCCGCAGCCTGCACAAGCGCCTGAGAATTCAAGCATTGGCTGTCTGAACTGTGAGCCCTTGACTGTTGTTGCCTTGAACTTTTCAGCAACTGCCGGCTTTTCGTCGATTGTAAGACCGTAAGCAAACTTATCCTGTTCGCCCAGCTGTGATTCCAGAGGCTGCATTACAAGAGCCTTGTTCTTAGCAGGGCATACGTTAGCACATGAACCGCAGCCTGTACAGTCAAGTGCAGAAACTGTCATTGCGAACTTCATTCCGTCCATAGCAGGCTTGAAATCAGCCATCTTCATGCCGGCAGGTGCAGCAGCAGCCTCGTCAGCAGAAAGTGCAACTGGTCTGATAACAGCGTGTGGACATACATAAGCACACTGGTTACACTGGATACAGTTTTCAGGAATCCACTCAGGAACCTTAACTGCGATACCTCTCTTTTCAAATGCAGCAGAGCCCTGTGGGAATGTACCGTCAGCAGCGTCCTTGAATGTTGAAACAGGGAGATCGTCACCCTTCTGTGCATTACATGGAATCTGAATATTGTTTACATAGTTTTCAAGAGTCTTGTTGTCGCTTGTAACGTGAGCCATACCCATCTGTGTATCAGCAGCGTCTGCCCATGAAGCAGGGATGTCGATCTTTACGATGTTCTGGTGACCAGCGTCAATAGCGTTCCAGTTCTTTTCAACAACGTCCTGACCCTTCTTGCTGTATGAAGCCTCAGCAGCAGCCTTCATGTACTTAAGAGCATCCTCGAAAGGAATGATGTTAGCAAGCTTGAAGAATGCAGACTGGAGAATTGTGTTGATTCTTGTACCCATTCCTGTTTCTTCACCAAGCTTAACGCCGTTGATTGTATAGAAATTGATATTGTTCTGTGCAAGATATCTCTTAACCTGTCCAGGGAGGTGCTTTTCAAGGCCTTCCATATCCCAGATTGTGTTAAGAAGGAATGTACCGCCCGGCTTGATGTCGGATACCATATCGTACTTGTCGATATAGCTCTGGTTGTGACAGGCAACGAAGTCAGCCTTGTTGATAAGGTATGTTGACTTGATTGGTGTCTTACCGAAACGGAGGTGTGAAATTGTAACACCGCCTGACTTCTTTGAGTCATAAGCGAAGTAAGCCTGAGCGTAGAGGTCAGTGTGGTCGCCGATAATCTTGATAGAGTTCTTGTTAGCGCCTACTGTACCGTCTGAACCAAGACCCCAGAACTTACATGAAGTTGTACCTGCAGGAGCAGTGTCAGGGCTTTCTGTTGGTTCAAGAGAGAGGTTTGTAACGTCGTCCTTGATACCGATTGTGAATCTTGGCTTTTCTGTGTTCTTGAATACAGCGATAATCTGTTCAGGAGTTGTATCCTTTGAACCAAGACCGTATCTGCCTGTAAATACAGGAACATCGTTGAACTTAGTGCCCTTGAGAGCAGCAACAACGTCGAGGTAAAGAGGTTCGCCCAGTGAGCCCGGTTCCTTTGTTCTGTCGAGAACAGAGATTCTCTTTACGCTGTCAGGAATAGCTTCAACAAGCTTTTCTGCAACGAAAGGTCTGTAAAGTCTTACCTTAACAAGACCATACTTGCCGCCGTTAGCGTTTAAGTAGTCGATAGTTTCCTCAATTGTATCGTTAACAGAACCCATAGCAATAATGATGTGTTCTGCGTCAGCTGCACCGTAGTAGTTGAAGAGCTTGTAGTCTGTACCAAGCTTAGCGTTAACCTTGCCCATGTATTCTTCAACGATTGCAGGCATAGCGTCATAGTAAGGGTTGCATGCTTCTCTTGCCTGGAAGAAGATATCAGGGTTCTGAGCAGTACCTCTTAATACAGGGTGTTCAGGATTGAGAGCTTCGTCACGGAATCTCTGAACAGCGTCCATATCGAGCATATCGAGGAGATCAGCATCGTCCCATGTTTCAATCTTCTGGATTTCGTGAGATGTTCTGAAACCATCAAAGAAGTGGATAAACGGAACTCTGCCCTTGATTGTTGCAAGGTGAGCAACAGCACCGAGGTCCATGATTTCCTGTGGGTTTGATGAACAGAGCATTGCATAGCCTGTCTGACGGCAAGCGTAGATATCGGAATGGTCACCGAAAATGTTCAGAGCGTGTGAAGATACACAACGAGCTGAAACGTGAATAACTGAAGGAAGCAGTTCACCAGCGATCTTGTACATATTAGGAATCATAAGGAGAAGACCCTGTGATGCTGTGTATGTAGTTGTGAGAGCACCGGCAGCGAGAGAGCCGTGAACAGCACCAGCTGCACCTGCTTCTGACTGCATTTCAACAACCTGTACAGGCTGTCCGAATAAATTCTTCTTATCTTTTGCGGACCATTGGTCTGTAACTTCGGCCATTGGTGATGACGGTGTGATAGGATAAATAGCTGCGAGTTCTGTAAATGGGTATGACACCCATGCAGCAGCGTTATTACCGTCCATGGTTTTCATTTTTCTTGCCATTGGTAATAGTCCTCCTGATTAATGTTAAAATATTTGCAGTTATATGGACACACATAACTTTACTATATAATAATACCATATCAGCGGCATTTTGTAAAGTACTTTTTTGTCAAAATCCTCATAAAAATAACGTTAAAACAAAGGTTTTGCTGAACAGGCAGAAACAAAAGCATTTCTCCTTAAAATGTTAAGCAGAGATATTCGTTCAGGCGTTATTCGTCAGAAAATAGCAAAAACGCAGAAAAAGCGACAGATTTGCCATTAAAATTGTATAATCTTTTGTGTGAAATATTGGTGAAAATTACAAAATTCACTTGAATTTCAAAAAAAATCTGATTTTTTGTTGACGATTAGCGTAATTTAGTGTATAATAACTACAGTGATAAAATAATTCATGAATTATTTTACACTCGTTTTGTTGTCTCCTTTCTTTTGTTCTACACATATTTATTTTCTCTCATTTTAATTAAATGCCCGGAATTTACTTCCGGGTTATTTTTTTGTTATAAGCTATGCGTTTCCCTGTCCTTGTTAGAAGGATAGGGTTCTTTTTCGTCTGTTATTCCCACAAGGTAATCTATACTTGTGCCGAAAAGAACCGCAAGCCTTGTTATCTGCTCAATTGTCGGATAACGCAGTCCCCTTTCAATTTTGGAATAGTCACTCTGGTCTATTCCTGTTTTCATCTGGACCTGCAGCTGGCTGAATCCACGTTCTTTTCTTGCTTCCTTTATGCGATACATCATTTAATGCTCCTTTGACAAATCAGCTGTATTCATTAAAACAGCCGGTACTTTACGCACCGGCTGTTATTTTTTTTATTCCTGAGGACCAAGCTGACTTTCTTTAATAACCATTGCTACAAAATTCATAATAACTGAACTGTCAGAGGTATCAATTACCTTATCATACATACAGTCAGCATTAGCCAGCGCCTGTGCACTGAGCGGATTCTCCTCGTTATTGAGAAGATATAAGTTAAGCTTTACTATATCTGCAACTGATACATCACCGTCAAGGTTTACGTCACCATATTTCGCTGCCTCTGTTCCGCTCGGAACTGTTGCTCCGCTGCCTGATTCTGTAGGCACAGGAGTTGTTATAACTGTCGTTGTAACAGTTGTGGTTGTAGTTGGTGAAGATGTTGTTGAAGTAACTGATGTTACAGGTGGCTTCGGATTGTCTGAAATTTCGCCGTAAACGATACCGCAGCCGACAGTTGACATATAAATCTTGCCGAATTCATTCATATCACCTACAATGAAGTTTCCGTTTCCTGTACCGCCGTAAAGCTTATCCTTGTTAATGAGCACCCATGTCTGACCTGCGTCAGTTGAACGGTAGATACCCTCCGGGTCTGTTTCCTCCGGCTTGCCGTAAATATAAAGTGTATTCACGCCGCCTTCCTTTTCAGGAGCACCGTAGCCGACAGTCTTGCAGTAGGACACGCTGTCAAGCTTTTCAGCCTTGCCGTCCTTTGTACCGATATAAAGACCATTCCAGCCTGCGCCAAGGGCAACCTTGCCTTCTTCAAGATATGCAATTCTGTTTGCAACATCACACATATCGTACTTGCATATGATATTGTTTGTGAAAGTCTTGCCGCCGTCTGTACTTACCATGAAGTCATACTGAGCGTCGTCGAGAGTAGGTTCCTTCTTGGTTGTATCGGAAGCCCAGTACTGATTGTATTTTGCTGTGTATGCGTAAACTATATTGCTGTCCGCCTTATCAACCAAAACGCCAAAAGGATTTGTTCCGACTGTGCCGGTACATTCTGTCCATGTTTCACCCCAGTCATCAGTATACTTAATACCAGAAGCATTTGTGCTGAAAACTCTGTAAGTATCATCATCCAGTTTTGCAATATCGCATCTGAAAAGATCGCCGCCGCCAACAGCACCTTTCATTTCTGTCCATGTAGTACCACCATCAGTAGTATAATATCCCTTTGGGGTATCTTTACCGCCTCTGACCAGAACCTTTGGATCAGCAGAGCAGCAGCCGATAGTACTGGTTGAACCCATGTTAGGCTTATGCTGAAGCGGAATCTCATCAGGATCTACATGCACGAATCCGTCATAGTCACCTATAGCTGAATATACAGGACCGCCCGGAGCTGAAACCATGTCCAGCGCAACAACTTCTTCTACACCGCTCGGGTCAAAATAGAACTGAACGCCCTCTTCGTCCCATACATTATCACAGGCGAATACACCGTTACCGGAAGTCAGAAGAATTCTGTCAGAATTTCTCGGGTCGATAAGGATACCACTTCCCCAGTGGCAGGCTTTTCCGTAAATCCAGTCATAGCCGTTTGTATCCATCGGGAGTGACAGGAAATTCTTGTGAGAGCCATTTTCATCGTAAATAGTCTCACCCTGACCCGGCGTAATGTCAGTCCATGTTGCACCGCCGTCTGTTGAACGGAAGAAATGGTCGCCCCAGGCGATACTGCCGTCAGTCCATTCTTCTTCATACCACTGGTCTGACCACAGACCACAGGTTCTTGCAAGCAGCTTATCCGGGTCAGTCTTGTCAGCTGTTATCATACCGATAGCATTGCCTACCGGTGAAATATCTGTAACCTTGCCTGTTGCAATGTTGTATTTGTAAGCACCGCCTGCATTTCCGTTGAAAGCAAGACCGGCAATATAAGTCACGAAAATATTTCCGTTTCCGTCATCACTTATTGTTACAGGGTAATTTGCTGTAGGAAGGTCTTCGGAAAGCACTGTGAATTCGTCCTTGTCAACATCTGCAACGTGAACGTTTGCCTGACCTGTTACTGATGTTCCTACATAAACCTTGCCGTCAATAATTTTGATTGTTGCAACACCGTTCTGCTGTGCATATGTCTGTTCACCGTCAACTGTGATTGCCTTGACTGTGTGGTCTGTCCAGAAAGGCCATTTAATAGTATATGGGTACTCAACAGCGTCAGCATAGCCGGTTACTGCTTTCCATGTCTTGCCGCCGTCTGTGGACTTGATAAGTGCGGAATCACCGGCAGTAACGTCACCGCCTGCATAAATGATGTCAGGGTTATCCGGGTCAACTGCGATTGGCTCGCTGCACTCACGTCCGTCACCGTTTCCGTGTACCTGTATAAGGTCGGTAACGTCATAGCGTTCAAAAGTCTTACCGCCGTCTGTGGTTTTGAAAATAGCGGTTCTTGCGCCGGAAAAATAAGCGCAGCCGCAGAGGAAATAAACTGTATTGTCGTCTGTCGGGTCAATAGCCATACCGCTTACGCTTAAAAATCCTCTGTCCTCATCGTTTATATCGCAGAAAAGCTGAACCCATTCCCCTTTTTCATAATCGTATCTGTACGCACCGCCTACATCTGTTCTCAGATACATTTCCTTCTGACCGGTAACGATACCCGAAACGAAACCGCCGCCGCCGATTTCAACAGTGTCCCAGTTCATTGTGTTTGAAACGTCTTCTGCGGCTGAAACCTGCTGAGCAGCATTAAAAACTGCCGGTATCGCTGAAACTGTAATAGCCACAGCAGTCAGCAGTCCAAACATTTTCTTCTTAAAACTCATAGCTAACTCTCCCTCTAAAAGTATTTTGTAATTCATCAGTCATTTTGGTGAAATTAACGAACTATTTTATTAATTATACCTTATTTAATCAAAAATATCAAGGGTTTTATGAAAAATATATGTATAAATTCAATTGACAAAATTTATGTAATATGCTATATTTATTGAAACAGAATTGATTTTATGTATATGAAAGAAGAGATAAAATGACACGGGAAGAAAAAATGAAAATATACCGAAGACGTCAGGCAGCACTGCTTATCTGTATCGGAGCAGTTGTTGTTGTACTCATCGTTCTGCTGGTTATCATATTTGTTTCAAAGGACAGCGAACCTATAAAAGACCCGGATTCCTTATCCATTGTACAGTCTGATGAGGTCAGTAAAACAGAGGAAATTCCGGTTGACGGCGGAAACAGCCAGTCACAGGGCAGTCTTTA
Organism: Oscillospiraceae bacterium; assembly: GCA_022788225.1. GTDB lineage: Bacteria > Bacillota > Clostridia > Oscillospirales > Ruminococcaceae > Porcipelethomonas. The sequence continues at coordinate 32,230 of JALEVO010000153.1, forward strand.
TTTTGCAGAAAAGGAAATCACCATAAAGGTCGGTGAAAGCTATACTGCCAGAGTTATCAACGAAACCGGTTCCGGCGGCGGATATATCTGGGAAAGTTCCAACAGTTCCGTTGCCACTGTTGACGGCGGTATCATCACCGGACAGTCTCTGGGCTCATGCGATATAACTGTTAAAATCAGTGCAACCGACAAAAGCGCACAGCTGAGGGTTTACGTTGAATCTGAAGAAACTGAAGGTGAACATGAAATATCCGAAGAAAACGGTCTTACATACATTGACGGCATTCTCATTGCCAACAAGACCTATTCCCTCCCTGCCGATTATGACCCGGGAATAAACGAAGAGGCACTTGAGGCATTCAATGAAATGGCGTCAGACGCCGCCGCAGAGGGACTGAACATTTATATTTCCTCCGATTATCGCTCCTACTACGATCAGGAAAGAATTTACAACAATTATGTTGCAGAGGACGGTCAGGAGGTCGCAGATACTTATTCTTCACGTCCGGGACATTCCGACCACCAGACAGGCCTTGCCTTTGACCTTAACAGTATAGACGATTCCTTCGGCTACACTCCTGAAAGCGACTGGGTGGCAGCTAACGCCCACAAGTACGGCTTTATTATACGTTTCCCGGAGGGCAAGGAGGAATATACCGGATATAAGTATGAACCATGGCACATAAGATATCTTGGTATCGACAAAGCCACAGAGGTTTATGAAAGCGGACTCTCCCTTGAAGAATTTCTTGGAATTGATTCTGAATACAAAGATTAAACAGCAAAAAATCCGTCTTGAAAAACAAGGCGGATTTTGTATTATGATTTCTTATTCAACAGGCAGCTGGATTTCTGTCAGCCATTCGTCAACCGTTTCGGGTATCAGAAGTCCCTTTTTTCGTAAAACCGCAGTGCTTTCACCGTCAGGTGGGACAGCTTTGAAAATTCACCGATTTTAAGCATCTGATGTCACATCTCCTTTCCACATTTTCTATTTTAGAGCATACCCTAAGGGGAGAGCCAAGAATTTTTTTAAAATTATTTTCAGTTTTTTCCGTGCATTTATTATAGCTGTATTTTCATGTACTGTCAAGGTGACTGAAATATACTGCCAGCTGCTACTTTATTAAAACATTACAAAATATACGCTTTACAATTGTGCAAAAAAGAGAATATCTAAAAAAATGCAGACAAAAACCAGATTATTCAACTCTATATTAATGTAAGTATAACTTACTTATAATTTATTCACACACAAAACTTAAAACGGAGGTACAGCGATGAAAAAGAAATTGTTGGCTATTTTGTCGGCAGCGGTCATGTGCCTGTCTGCCGTACCCATTGCAGGAACAGCAGTGTCTGCCGAAGAAAATGCCGGTGATATACTGCCGGACTGGGTTCCTGAAAGCTTTTCAGAAGCACTGGAGTTTGAAAACACTTACGGTGCAACACACATTGAGGACGGTGTGGTATGTCTGTTATTCAGCGAAACCACCAACGAATCCTATTCCTATGAGATTTCTGCCACAACTGATGTTATGACCGAGGTTTCCCGTAATACTTATACGGAAGATTTAGCTGACTTCAAGTATGAAGTGGTAGTTTACAAGCCATTTGCCAATGGTTCATTTGAAGTCGATTTAAACCGCAAATTCCAGACAGCAACATTTGTTGATTACTCATTCGATTTTTACGTTGACGAGGACGGAACGATTTCCGAAACAGACATTTACTCATGGGTGCCAGACTGTATAACAGAATACAACGACTTTGCAGAAAAGAATGGTACGGTTTCTGTTCATGGCGGCTATATTGCATATTATTACACTGTTGGTGGCGGCACTGGTAATTCTCTTATCATGGAACAGAACGGTACAGCAGAAATCAAGCAGATTGCAGAATCAGACTGTACAGAAAAAGTGGCATACACAGAAGTATGCGGAACCCCCACCTATTCTGTCGTGGTATATCAGCCGGTTTCAGACGGAACAGTTGATATTTCATGGAAAATCGGATATGAATGGGATCTTGAAAACTCAACTATCAGTGAAATCAATAAAAGCTATGAAGTCAGCGAAAACGGTACAGTGATTACTGAAATACAGGCTGCTCCTGACGAAAACACTCAGAGAGTGTCCGTTGTTGACTATGAAACAGAAAAGTTGCTTCAGTTCAGTGATGCAAAGTTATACCCTGTCAGCTTTCATACCGGCTATGAGATTGAATACGTTCTGATTGACGGTTCGTTTGGGTGGAGTACTAACTGGGGACCCACATCAGAATGGGACTACAACGGACAGAATCCTTTTGTAATTGATATTGCAGATTTTGCAGGAGGATTCGGTGTTGCCGAATACGAAGTCATTAACATTGATCTGCCCCGTGGATATTATCTTCCTGATGATTACCTTGAAGTAAAAGAGTATGATAATAATTCCGCAGATATTTACATCAAAGTGAAAAAGACAGTTAACGGTGATATAAATGCTGACGAAACATTCAGTGTTGCTGATGCGGTACTGCTCCAGAAGTGGCAGGTCAATGCGGCTGATACAAAGCTTTCTAACTGGAGAAATGCCGATCTGAACGGTGACGAAAAGCTTGATGTATTTGACAGCTGTATGATGAGGCGTGAGCTGATTGAACAGAATCAGTCTGATACGAAGCCTGTGTTGATGATTGAAGATTATCAGATTACAATGTCTGAAAACGGATGGGACAGTCAGAACTATGAACGAATCATTACCCAGAACGGAACCCGTTATACTGCGGAGAGTGTTGTAATTGATCCTGTGGAGGGCTATGAATGGAAACTGGAAGATGATATAAATTATATAATGAATTCCGGCACAGAAGAACTTTTCATTAAGGATTCAGACATTTTACAGAAAATTTCTGATTTCACTGAATCCGCCGCCCAGTACAAGGACTGCGAAATGGAAAGCTGGAACTTTTCCATTGATGACTGGGGTCAGGAAGTACTTTATGCTCTGTATACCGACGAAAACGGCTCATATCAGATGATAGAGCTTTGCAGATTAGGCGGTGAGTGTGCATGGCTTGACAATGCAGAAGTACAGGAGTTTGTGACAATGCTAATTGAAAACGGTTATTTCGGAGATAAGGGTATTTTAAGTTACTATTTTGAAAATCAATAATACAAAGTAATTTTAAATACAAAAAAACAGGCACTGCTTTTTGCGGTGCCTGTTTAATATTATACCTCATTCAAAATCAAGTCTTAATTATTCAGCAATCAGATTAATGTAACACTTATCAAAGTCAAAATTACCTTTAAGCAGGATTCCATGACCATAGTACATTGTTTCTGTCTGCTCAAAAAGTTCATGATTTTCAGGGGAAGTTTCTCTGTATATTCTGAAAGGAATATTTGTTCCAAAATGCTCCGCTATTGCTGCTATTCCCCTGCACAGCATATTCAGCGGAAGACTCGTTTCACGGATAAGCACATATTCCTCTTCAATGGAAACAGTTGCATAATACACCTTATTTTCCAGTTCAAGCTTTATCACATCTCCGGAAAACACAAGGTCCTCATAAATAAAATCTGCCGTTTCATCATCCCATATCAAAGCTTTTTTCATACCCATGAGATATTCATTTCTGCTCTTTATAAACTCACTTTTTTCCATATGAACTGCTGTCATTTCAGATTTTTCAAAATCCTCTGGACCGATATCTATTACATCAAGTTCCGAACAGCGTTTCATCCCTTCTGTTTCATAAAGTCTCGTGCAATAAAGCGCCGAAACGCCGAAATTAACCTCACAGCCCTGCTCCCGGCTATATTCAAAGGCAAAGTGCACAAGCTTTCTCATATATCCCCTGTGCCTGTAATCCGGATGTATACCTCCGGCATACATAAATGCCGTCTTTACCGCTTTTCCGGAAGCGTTTGTTTTACCCCAGAAAAAGTATATTACGCCAATAATTTTATTGTCAGTTTTACAGGCAACAGCATTCCCTTTTTTAAAGTACTTTTGCATAAACATTTCAATAAAATCAGCTTCATCATCATCAAAAAGCAGTTTCCAGAGTTCAGTTAACTGTGGAATATCGCATCTGTCAGGTAAAAACATCATTTTTTATCCACCCCATATCATTTGTCCTTTTTTTCAATGATTCTGTGTGCAGCTGCAAATATCGTAAGCATCAGCACAAATCCGGCTGCCAGAATCATAAGACCTTTTTCAGTTCCAAGAATAAATATGTAAGCAAATATCATAGGTCCGCAGGCAGAGGAAATATTCTCCACAGTTGTATTGATACTCATAGCCTTGCCGTTGCCAAGCTTTTTGACCTCCGGCAGATTAGTGAAATATACTGACTGAGCTGTAAGTCCGAAGCTGTCTGCCACTGCAAACATTGCAACTACAATAAAACAGCTTAAAATTGACGGTGACACAATAAAGAAAACAAGTGCCGAAGCGTAAATTACAGAAGCAAACAGCATACTGCGGTATGTACCCATTCGCTTTGAAATGACTTCTGAAAGAACAGGTCCGAGATAAATGGAAACCACACCGCTTAAAAGGAACGCAAGAGATATCTGCGTTTCAGTCAGCATACTTTCCGCACCATAAACCGGGAAGAAATAACTCAGAAATGATGCACAGATAATGTACGGGAAATTTATCATTACAAAGAACATCAGAACCCTTGGCTTACAGATAAATCTGAACACTGACATGGACTTTTTGCTGTCACTTTCTTCATCATTTTCCTCCGCAGTAAAGGGCGCAAGGTATTTCCTGCCCTGCATACAAAGTGCCACAAGAACAACCATTGCCGGAACTATGCAGGCAGCTGCAAGATAAGTATTGCTGAAGCCAAGATGTTCAGCTATCATTGAACCCACAACCGTTCCGCAGTTTATACCGGCAAGACACGCCGCATTCAAACCGGCAAATCCCTTGCTGCGGTATTCCTCATCAGAGAATGCTGCAATATACGCATTGATTGCAATTGCAAACATTCCTCCGGCAGCGCCTGTACATATATTTGCTCCGATAAAAACATAAAGATTATTGGCATTCGCCGCCATAAGATTACCGCTTATATAGAAAAATGCTGCCGCAAAGCTGAGATTTTTACAGCCTGTCTTATCACATATAAATCCTGCCAGAACAGTTGCCAGTGCTGCTGCCACCGTTTCCACAGAAATCGGAAGCGCAGCTGCAATCTCTGCCGAAAACGGGTCTGATTCACGCCAGAGTTCCGTTCCGTAAAGCGGAGTAAATGCAGTTGACATATTCGCCGCAAAATAAACAATAAACACCAGCGGACGAATAATATTCGGTGAAATCGGACGCTTTTCCTTTATTGCCGGACGTCTGTCTGCAAGACCTTCTCTCGAAATAATCACTTCACCTAAAATAAGCAAAGCGATGATAAGGCTCATGAATACATAAACAAGTACATTTTTTACAAGTTCACTGTTTTCAGCGTTAAACACATACAGATCTGTACCTGTTTCAAGAAGTGCAACAACTTCTCCGGATTCGTCTGTTACTGGATAAGCCACAAACATATAGCTTCCGTCTGCACTGTTATAGTTATTTGACTGATAAGGCTCCCCTGTTTCGTAGATTCTCTGTTCAACAGAGCCTTCGAACATTCCTGCCATAGGATAAAAACCGACATGGTGATCCTCGGCAGAATATATCTCTGAAATTATTCCGTCTATTTCCTTATAAATTACAAAATAAACTTCTTCAGCACCATCTGCATTATCTGAATATTCATGTATTATATTGTCAATTTCATTCCATAACAGGGGCAATCTGAGTACAGAGAATATTTGCTATCTCATTGTTGCTTTGCTGTCTTGATGAAATATCTCCGGCAAAGCGCTGTGAAAAAAACTCCACAGGCAGTCTGAGTGCATGCCACATAAAAGAGGACGACGAACCTATACTCATTTTCGCCTGAAGCTTTGCAAGATATATTCCTTTGAGAATTTCAGCTGCAAATCCTGCCACAAGTGTTATGACCATGGCAAGTATCAGCGATCTCATTTTATCTGACGCACCGCCTATAAGGACCTCATCAGTAAATACCTTGTAAAAAACAGGCTTGACAAGCGAAATCACTGAAATAATAAGCCCCATTACAAGAATAAATACCATTATTCCCTTGCAGTCTTTAAGCTTGTTTGCAACATAGGACAAAACGCTCTTTGGTTTGCCCATAGGGACAAAATTTTCTGACGGACTGAATTTCAGCACAACGCCGGTAAACGACCTGTCAAACTCGTCCATATCAACCAGCACTCTTCCGCCTGCCGGGTCATTTATTACAGCTTTATCCCCTTTAAATCCGCACAGCACAACAAAATGATTAAAGTTCCAGTGAATTATCATGGGGAATTCCGTTTCCTGCCTGATTTTTTCAACACTCATGCGGAATCCTCCGGCGTTAAGTCCGTGATGTCTTGCTGCAAGAATTATGTACTTTGCACTGCTTCCGTCTCTGGAAATATTGCAGTCAAGACGAAGCCGTTCCAGAGGCACATATCTTTTATAGTATGCCAGTACCATTGCAAGGGAAGCCGCACCGCATTCCAGCGCCTCCATCTGCAGTATTACCGGAACATTTTTTGCATATCTTTTCATACTAAATCTCCCAGTCCCTTAACTCAAAAGCATTTCCACAGGTAAATATTCGTCTGCAACTACTATTATTGAACACTGTGTTCCAAGCCCGACAAAAAGGTCCTCACCTTTTTTATTGGACCAGTTATATCTGTTTCCGGAATTTTCGTCAAAATCCAGTCTGATTCTTACTTCAACACATATTCCTTCCGGCATGATGTTTTCCACATAGGACAGCGTTCCCATTTTTGCAATGATACTGTCTTCCGAAACCGGAGTATCAGATACAGCCGTAACAACGCCTGTCATATAGCCATATTCTTCTCTTGGCGCATATAACGGCGAAACCTGTGCCGGCATACCAAGTTCGATATCATTTGAATCCTGAAGCGGAACATAAGCCACAACCTCGTTATAGCCGCTGTCTGCCATTATTGATACAATAGTATCTCCTGCCATAAGTGCACTTCCTGTGCTCTTTACAGTCTGAATATATCCGTCAGTATTACTCTTTATAACAGTAGACGCGACATAGGATTCAATAAGTTCGTCAATCCTTGTTGAAATTGTTCTGTATTCCTCTGAATTTTTTTCAAAATTCTCTGCCTTGTATCGGCAGTCTCTTATCTCGTTGAGCAGTTCGTCATTTGACACAACAGCTATTATGTCCCCGATTTCAACATAGTCCCCTTCTTTTACAAGAACATCTGTCACAAGGCATTCTCTCTCTGCAACGCTTGAAATAATATTATTGTTTGTAAACACAACACCACTCATATTTATTCCATTTGTGATTTTATATGTAAATCCCCATATTACAAATGTAATAAACGCAACAACAAATGCCGCAAAAACTATCCATGCTGACGGACGCATTATTTTTACCTGCTTGTCAAGCTGTTCAGGTGTTGACAATGTATCAAGGGAAGTTTTTCTGAATAATTCAGCCATATCATTCTCCAATCATTCTTTCATTCTGAACGTTCCGTCATAAAAAACAAGCGTGTCATATCCTGTCGGAACAAGTGCACCGTTTTCATCAAACATGACCTTGCCGTTAAGTCCTTCATGCCCGTCTTCTGATTTTACCTCTGCCATAAATTCCTCCGGACTGTCCACACCAGATATAAATGCATTTCCGAGTATCATTACCAGATCATAACACTGCGCTGCGTCCTCAAGCATATCTCTTCCATACGTCTTCCTGAAACGTTCTGAAACAGACTTGCCCGCCTGAGTATTTCCGGTTATGTAAAGCGGAACTATCACCGTACCGTCAAGATACTTGCCGTTTAATGCGATATCTTCTTCAGTTTCCATAACATAATCAGATACCACCTGTATATCCGAACCCTTCTCACGCAGCATTCTTACAAGGTCACTGTTATAGCAGAAATAGTTGCTGACGCACACCACATCAACTCCCAGACTGACCCATTCCGAAGAACCGCAACCTGTAAGCATGGCTGACGCCAGCATTAAACTCAACCCTAAAATTCCTATCTTTTTCATAATATATAACCTCTCTTTTTAGCATCTGTTTTCACAAAAATAAATCTTATATTTCCGTCTGATTTCCTTATTATTCATTTTTCAATGGTGATGTTGAAAAAAAGTCAGAATTATGGTATAATATATAATTAGCTTATTATATAATCTGAATAAGATTCTTTTTACCTTGCTATAATTATATTATACTCATTTTTATGAGTATGTCAACATATCTATATCATTTTAATGAGTATTTTGTGATTATGCATAAATATCGGAGGCGGATTTTGTATGTTTTATGAAAGGTTACAACAACTATGTAAAAATCAAGGGACATCTGTTTCCAATATGCTGAAAACTCTTGGATTAAGCACCGGAAGTACCGGAAACTGGAAAAAAGGACAGCTTCCTAAAGGCGATGTGCTTGCGAAAATTGCTGATTATCTGAATACATCTATTGATTATATAGTTTTCGGCGAATTTCGCACCAACTTAAAAGAAGACGAATTAAATCTCATTAAAATATATCAAAAAACCCCTGAAAGAGCCAAATATAAAGTCACCTGTGACTTTGAACGAATTGTGAATGAAGAAATTGAAAAAATGGCTTTAGAAAAAGATATTGTATAAAACTGCATTTGTAGTTTTTCCCCGTTTTCATTGAGCCTATGAAAAAAAGTCTGTAAAAAAACAGTCAACTGTGGTAAAATAGAAAAAACAGGAGGCTGATTTTTATGGGAAGAAGAAAAAGAGAACCAATGAGTGAAGGCAAGAAGAATATCATTGCCGGACTGCTGGAG
>JALEVO010000002.1 GCA_022788225.1 Oscillospiraceae bacterium
CAGCAAATTTTCTGCTGCTCAATTAGTATCGTTTTTTATTGCAGTTGATGATTTTACAGAAATTTTTTCGCAGAGCCGGTACGGCAAAGTAGAGTATTTGCCATACCAACCTTGCCAAGTATCACCTGTTCGCCGGCTTTATAATCTTTCATATAAACATTGTAGTTTACAACAGGATTACCATCATCCGTAAGAACCATGTCTGTCTTTTTCCAGTCACCAAGCCATTCCGGAACAGGTTCAATTCTTGTATCAAGACCAACAAAAGCTGTTATATCTGCTCCGGCAATATAAGATGCTTCTTCACCATTAAATTTCTTTGAATCACAAGCGGTTCTTATCCATTCAGCACCAACAAGTTTTTCCGGAACAGATGTAAACCTGAATGTTCTGTCACCAAAAACCTCAATACCATTATTAAATTCAGGCTGAATCGACCAATCAGAATAATTTTCGCTGTCATTAACCTTAAGTGATTTTATAAACTTTCCGTCCGGAATAGGATCATCCTCAACAACCGGCGGTGTGGAACCATTTCCTATTAAAGTGAAGTCGTCAAACATAAGCCAGTTTCCGGCATTAGCGTCTGAGTAAATTCCAACCTGGACTGTTCCGTTTGTTACATTAATATCATCAATGGTAATTTCTGTCCAGCTGTCCATTTTTTTATTAACATTTACGATTTTATCATCCCCGGCTCCTCTGACATACACAAGAGCTGAATTCTGACCGCCTGTACTTTTCACCCATGCTTTCATGGTGTAATTTCCGTTAGGAAGTTTTACGTCCTGCGTCAGCGTTGCCTTATATGCGCTATCGCTCCATTGCTGTGCGCACCAGTTACCTGTGCGTCCGCCTTTCCTGTTACTATTGCCTGTTCCAGACGCTTTCCAGCCTGCGACTGTTGTCTGTGAAACTCTGTCCGCTTCAAAAGTTGGATTGAGTATATAATTATTTCCTGCGCCAACACTCCACTCACCAGTCTGAGAATCAAGGTTCCATTCACTCAGAGAATTAAATTTAACATTATCCCCGTTTACAGTAAGCGGTACCCACTGGTTATAGCCGATACCGTTTCCGGCAAAATCGCTCCAGCGGTCTCCGCAGAAAAGAACAGTTTCCTGTTTAGTTCCCTTAACAGTGTAGAAAAATCCTGTCTGGGTTACATGAGAAAAATCTTCATCAGTACCTTCCATAACCTTCCAGCCTGAATATGGTCCATAAATATTATCAGCTACCATATAATAGCTGTGAGATGCATTCCATCCGTGAAGATCAGAAGCGCAGAAATAATACTTTCCTTTGTATTTGAAAAGGCAGTTGCCCTCACGTCCGCTTCCCTTTGCAACCTCAACTGCAGGCTCAGCATAAAGATAATCTGAATCTCTCAGTTTGGAAATATACTGGTGTCCACGTCCGCCTTTGTTGGAACAAACAATATATGCCTGACCATCGTCATCAACAAAAATGGTTTGATCTCCTGTTCCCTGCTTCAATACATTTTCAATCTGATCCTGTACCCTCTCGACCTTAAAATTTCCTGTCGGAGTGTCGCAGGAAGCAAACAGTATGCTGTCATTGTACTGTGTTACAAGAACATATTTTTTTGTTTTCGGACAATATGCAACACCCATGCGTCCTACCCAATATGTCCAGCCAAAATTCTTTGTTTCTGCTGTCAGTACATCATTTTCAAATTTCCAGTTTACGAGATCCTTTGATGAATAGCAGGTAACTGATTTAAATGAAGTATCATCAACTTTTTTTGTAGGATTTGCTGCGTATGTATCAGCTCCGTTATAGTGTACGCCGTACCAGTAATAGGTATCGCCGAATTTAAAGACTCCTCCACCCTGGGAATAAATATTGTTTCCGGAAGTATCCTTCCAGAATGTGTCATTATAAATTGTTTTGCCCGAAGCCGCTTCTATGGGTTCGGCTTGTATAAAGCTGGGTTGTAAGTAACGTCATATCAATTACCGGCACATTATACATTTTTCCAATCGTTATCATTCCCTGCTGATATGCCGTATGCTGCTGATAATTTGGTTTTCCGTCTGTACCTCGCCTTGTGATAGGTGTAACCAGCACCGGAACTGCTCCCTTATCCTCTTTAGTTTACGATATTTTACAGGCACTTCATAAATTTATGAGGTGTCCATTTTTTACCTAAAAATAAATTCGTTTCCGTTATTTTTCCGTTATTGTTATGAAAAGCTGCGTAAATGCGTGGAAAGTTATGAACCATTTCCTTTATGGCTGCTTTAAATAGACTTCCTGTTACTTATTTAAAATGCTTGCAAAAATTAAATGCGTATGATATAATTAAATTGAAAAAAGCACAGTGTAACAGAAAGGCGGTGGTATCGTGGCTCGAAATATAGTTAAGATGAAACTGGATATAATATTCAAGGCAATCTTTGTAAAAGAGGAAAATGAGGATCTGCTTCACTCTTTCCTGTCAAGTATACTGGAAATTCCCTATGAGTCTATAAAAAAGATAATTGTGCAGAATTCTGAGATACTTCCCGAAACAATTACTGGTAAATTCAGCAGGCTTGATTTGAAATTACAGGTAGATGACAAGCTTGTCAATGTTGAATTACAGGTAAAGAATGAATCCGATTTCAAAGACAGAGCATTGTTCTACTGGTCTAAAATGTATAGCGGCGAACTTAAAAGCGGTGATGAATACGGAGATTTAAAGCAAAGTATCTCAATTAACATTATAAACTTTAATATGTTCGACTGTCCTGAATACCATTCTTTGTTCAAAGTTATGGAAACAACTCGTCATGAGGTGCTTTCAGAAAAATGTGCAATACATTTCTTTGAACTTAAAAAGGTTAATAAAAAAGTAAACAAAGATAA
>JALEVO010000025.1 GCA_022788225.1 Oscillospiraceae bacterium
TGACGAGCGGGAGATTACTTCCGCTCGTCTTCATTTAGTAGCGCAAAATTTGAGGACTCTTTATTTCCTTATTCGGTATAGCGGAGGCGGCTGTCAATTCGACATAATTTTCTTGTGATACTTTACCGTACATGAGCATTAGGAATAGGAATGTATCTTTGTGTGGTAGTTGTTACTTGCACAGGTATTATTGTTTCAAAAATCAGTTCCAAGCCAAATGAAGATACTCCTGAAGAAAAAGAAGAATTACCTTGCCTCCGGAACAAGAACAATTATTGATATCGGCGGACAGGACGCAAAGGCAATTCAGGTCAATCCGGAAACGGGCAAGGTCGATAAGTTCAGAATGAACGATAAATCCCGGAGCAACGATAGGAAAATATTTCTTCATAGATCATGGTACAGGAATTGTCATTGGTGAAACAACTGTTATCGGTGACAATGTGAAAATCTATCAGGGAGTAACTCTCGGGGCTTTGTCTACCCGAGGCGGTCAGAAGCTTAAAAATAAAAAGCGTCACCCGACTATTCTTGATAATGTTACCATTTACTCCGGGGCGTCCATTCTTGGCGGAGAAACCGTGGTCGGGAAAGACGTTGTGGTGGGAGGAAACGCTTTTATTACAAAATCCATTCCTGCTGGGGCAAAAGTCAGCATCAAAAATCAGGAACTGAGATACAACTATGATTCTGCTCATCCTGTAGAAAGTGCAGAATTGGAACAGGATGAAAGCTGGTACTATATTATTTGAAATTCGCAGTAAAACCTGATGTTGACTTTTGCGTAAAAAATTGGTTATTATAGAAGTAACCTAAAAGAAAGGGCGTATTTCTATGCCGACTATTAAACCGATTTCTGATTTAAGAAACTATTCCGCTGTTTTACGGGATGTTGCTTTCGGCGCACCTGTTTATCTGACGAAAAACGGCAGAGTTTGCTATGCAATTGTTGATATCGCTGAACAGGAAGAATATGAAAAGACAAAGGCTGCCCTTCGTCTGATGTGCGAGCTGGAAAAAGGCAGAAAAGCCGGTGAAGAACAGGGACGGCTGTCATCCGATGATGTAAGGGAACATTTCAGGAGAAAAGCAAATGGCTGAGATACATTATTCCCCGATTGCACTGAATGACCTTGATGAAATCTGTACATATATTTCTCAGAGCCTTTGTAATCCTATTGCTGCACAGAACACGATTGACGCTATCATGAATGCTGTGGATATGCTGGCAGAGCAACATGAAATGGGTACACCGCTTTATTTTCTTTCTGGACTGAACAGCGGCTATTGCTATTTCGTCCACGGGAACTATATGGCATTTTATCGCACAAACAGAACCGATGTATATATCGACAGAGTCCTTTATGGCAAAAGCGATTATATGCGTATTCTTTTTAAGGACGAAGAATAAACAATTTCATCATTATAAAAGCATCGCTCCGGCGGTGCTTTTTTATATACATTCAAGAGCCGAAACAGGCTCTTTTTTCATGCCCTTACGGAGGAGGTGAAGTCGCATGGCAAACAGAATTAAAGGAATTATCGCTTTTTATTTTTCCAACAATCTGAAAAAGTTCCGCTTGCATTCAATCACATTTTCTTTTCTCAGCTTGCTGATCTCCGCAGAAAGTCCACTTCTGTCAACCTCAAGGAAATCCGCAAGTTCCTGCCTGTCATAGGGAACGGTAAAACTGCTGCCATGCTTTTTCGCCTGTATCATCAGGTAGGCCATTAATTTTTCTCTTGTGGTACGTTTGGATATAATCTCAATTTTCTGATTTAACAGGAGATTTTTTGCGGCAATTTCTTTCATAAGATTAAAAATCATTCTGCTGTGAAAATCGCAGGCATTGCAGCATGGCTGTAATATTTTCCGGCTGTCTATCAGCATAACCTCACAGTCTTTTTCAGCAATCACATTTACAGGAATTGACCTCGTTTCTGTACAAGCGAAAGATTCTCCGAAAAGCTGCGGCGATTCAATGCCAGTAACAATACTTCTATTGCCGTAAAAATCCACACGAACGATCTGCGCAGTTCCGGACAGCATTATTCCGATATGAGATGTCGTTTCCCCTTCGGTAAAGATTTTCTGATTTTTCGCATATGACTTCACCTCTGCTCCAAGGCAACTAAGCATTGCCGTAATGTTTTCATTTTCCATACTTTCAAACAGTCTGCATTTACTCAGTATTTCCATATATTTTTTCATAATAAATCTCCGTTTGTTGAAAATTCAACATACTTTTTTCTTTGATTATACTATAATGGATTCACAAGGTCAATAAAAAAATAACGGAGGTTTTGTTATGATACGAAAAATAATTAAGATAAATGAAGAAAAATGTATTGGCTGCGGTGCTTGTGCTGATGCCTGCCATGAGGGGGCTATCGGAATGGTGGACGGAAAGGCTAAGTTGCTTCGTGAGGACTACTGTGACGGTTTAGGTGACTGTCTGCCGGCTTGTCCAGTCGATGCAATCATCTTTGAAGAACGTGAAGCCCCTGCTTACAATGAAGCGGCAGTGCTTGCGTCAAAGGCAAAAGCACAGGAAATACTTCCTTGCGGTTGTCCCGGAACGCAGTCAAGAGCAATCAAAAGAGAAGAAACTGCTTATGTTTTTGATAAATTGCCGTCTGTCAGCCGTCTTTCCCAGTGGCCTGTGCAAATAAAGCTTGTGCCTGTGAATGCACCCTATTTTGACGGTGCAGAGCTGCTTATCGCAGCGGACTGTACAGCTTATGCATACGGCAGATTCCATGAGGATTTCATAAAAAACAGAATTACGCTGATTGGCTGTCCCAAACTGGACGAGGGCGACTATGCCGAAAAGCTGACGCAGATTATCGTAAACAACAATATCAAAAGCCTGACCATTATTCGTATGGAAGTGCCATGCTGCGGAGGTATTGAAAATGCGGCAAAGCGTGCATTGCAGACAAGCAGAAAATTTATTCCATGGCAGGTTGTGACAATTTCCACGGACGGAAAAATTGTTGAATAAAGGAGTATGATTTATGGAAAAGAAAATGTTTTGTTTTCAGTGTGAGCAGACCGGCTGCGGCGGCTGTACAGGAATTGCCGGAGTCTGCGGAAAGAAAGCTGATACAGCCAAATTACAGGACGAACTGACAGGTGCGCTTATCGGTCTTGCACGTTCGGCGGAGAGTAACGAGCACATGATAAACAGTGGTACCTATAAGCTTATCATTGAGGGAATGTTCACAACACTTACCAACGTAAATTTTGACGACAATGCAATTCAGAATCAGATAGAACTGGTGCATAAGGAAAAGTCAAGGCTTATTCCGAATTGCGGCGGCTGTGCCTCACCATGCGGCAAAAACACTGATTATGATATGAGTGAAC
>JALEVO010000041.1 GCA_022788225.1 Oscillospiraceae bacterium
CTCCAGCAGTCCGGCAATGATATTCTTCTTGCCTTCACTCATTGGTTCTCTTTTTCTTCTTCCCATAAAAATCAGCCTCCTGTTTTTTCTATTTTACCACAGTTGACTGTTTTTTTACAGACTTTTTTTCATAGGCTCAAACAGGCGATGAACCATATTTATGATTATAATATAAAACAGGCAGATACTTTAAAAAAAGTATCTGCCTGTTTTGTTTTCACAGCCTGCTGTTTAAGTCTTTCATAATAGTTGTTGGAAAACTTCTATATTAGTATCTGCCTTAATCTTTCTGGGTTATTCTGATATATATTAACTTTACTTTCTGCTGAACAGTTTTTTTATACCTGAATCAAAAAAGCCTTTAACTGCATTGAAAAACCGGCGTATTTTGTATCTGATTGTACGCTGGAGCCGTTCTTCCTCGTCCACACGGTTCATCATATCGGTGAATTCCTCATGCTCAATATTATATTTCCGGTATATTTCCCTTGTGACCTTTGCATTATCTTTCAGCAAATCTACCATAAAATATTCTGTGGCAACAGCAGTATCTCCGCAATTCGGACAACACGCCGCCTCCTCGGACGGTGCTGGAAAATACTGCTGACAATTTCTGCAAATAAACAGTCTAAGCATATCTTTCTCCGAATCAGTAAGTAAGCTGCATTATAAAGTCGTCCATAACAAATCCGCTGCCAATATCTGATACAACTGAATCAATAACCTGAAATCCCAGATGATGGTAAATTGATATAGTGTCGTCGTTATGCTTATTCACAGTAAGATATACCGCTTTCAAATCATTTTCAGACGCAAACTGTCTGATATTTTCAAGCATAAGTTTTCCCAGACCATTTCCCCTGTATTCAAGCCTTACATACAATTTGCTGAGGAACACCCTGTTTCCGTCGATTTTATAAGCACAGTAGCCGGCATTTTCACCGTCAGCCTGCACCATAAAATAGTGCATACCCTCTGAAATCTGTCTCTTTATTGCTTCAGAACTCTGGAATTTTTCCAGCATATAGTCAACCTGTTCCTGTCCAATTATCGGTACAAAATGCTGATTCCATATTTCCTTTGCCAGTGACTCAAGACTTAGAATTTCCTCCTCCGAAAGTACCGGTTTAATTTCAGGGTCCTCTTTCTTTTCCTCTGTTTTAAGATTTGTGCCGCACCTGCTGCAGAATGAAGCTGTTTCCTTGTTCGCAAATGAACACTGCGGACAGATATTCTGAATGACTTCCTCTTCCTGACTGTCATTTTCAGCTGTTTCAGGTTCTTTAGAAATTTCAGTTGTTTCCTCAACGGAAGTTTCTTCGGCATTTTTCTTTTTAATGAAAGGCAAGCCTGCAGCCATAATAAGTCCGCCCAGAACTATAAAAATCAGAGATAAAACATAAAACGGTGTTTTTGCGGAAGAAAAAATCTTATCTGCAATATCCATATCCGGTGCAAAAGTAAATACCAGAACTCCAGTCAGTACAAGCAAGGACGGAATCATCACAGCTATACCGTAATTTATCAGCACTTTTGCACCACGTCTTGCATTCACCTTGTAAACGATAAACCACTGAATAAGTATTACCGCCATAAGCACAATCAGGAAAATTACGTTTGCATAGGAGAAAAATGTCTGCACAAGCTTAGTCATGAACGTTGTGTCAAGAGTTTCCCTTGAAAATTTTTCAAAATCGTCAAGTGCGGACAGATCCTCTTTCAGTTCAGCCTTGTCCGGTTCAAGAAAACGCAGTCCTGCCTCGTTGAAAAGAAGCTCCTGATTATCATCAATAAGTTTAACTATGTCATCAGATGTTATGTACGGCAGTTCACCGTCGTCAAGAGCAAAATTCTGATACGCATTTATCTTTTCGGTAAGAAAATCCTTTATAAACGGGTCTTTCAGAAGATTGTCAACATTCTCCACTGTTATACGCTCGTCCGCAATGTATTCATCATAGATATACTGATCAAGCTTTTTGCCGTCCTCCACTTCAATTTCGGCAAGTTCAACTTTCTCCACCGACTTCACAAGCAGATTCTTATTTACAACAGTTCTGAAAGAAAGAGTCAATATCAGACATAAAGTCGTAATCATAAGCAGAATAAAGCAGATGATTGTATTCGCCCTCACTCCCCCGTTATTCTTCTTCGGCGCTTTCTGACCGCATTCACAGGTTTCATTTGCAAAAACCTTTTTACCGCACTTTTCACACTGCATGAAACAATTCCTCCATATTAATATTACTTTAATTATAACATTGAATAGAAATTATGTCAATGTTTTTACAACAAAAAGGACGGTCACCGACCGCCTCAATGTATTATTTTGGTATACTATTCCATTTTGTTTCAATATCTGCCTTAACATAGCTGTCATAATCCGTATTGCCGTGAGTATTGCCAGCACAGCCGCAGTAAACCCCGACATAATTATCCGTCTCCGAATCGGAATAGACTACGTGGGTTACCTTGTAATTTTCAATGACGACTGCCCACTTGCCGTCATCAAGATGAATGTTAAGGGCTGAAAGCTTGTTGTAAAAATCAGAAGACGTGTCCTCGGTAAAAGTTTTGCCGGACAGATTTCCACAGGTGTGAGTTCCGGCGAAAAGTTTTTTGCTGTTGTCCGTTATCGCTCTGTCAGTCGCCTCGTATTTCTGCGCGACGGTCTGAGCCGCATTGAAAATTGCCTCTGCCTGTTTCTGCGCCGAATCGTATTTCGACTTTCCGACCTGTCCTATCAGATTCGGAACGGCAACTGTTGCAAGAATCCCAATAATTGCGATAACAACAACAAGTTCCACAAGGGTATATGCTTTTAGTTTTTTCATTTATTGCCCCCTTTTATGCTGAATTTTTGTAGGGGCTGGCGCCCTCGACAGCCCACCGTTTTCAATATTGCTGTAATTGTCCTATGCATTCACGCACCGGGACGTCATGGGCGCCGTCCCCTACGGATTTCATGCAAATAAGGTTCCCGAAAATCAGGAACCTTATTTAGAATTTATTTCAGGAAGGGAAAACTTGAAGATAATAATTATGAAGCTGTTTTACCTATTGGTGTACCTCCAGCTTTTGCATTATTAATATATGCATCTACATCACCAGATTTTGTAATTTTACCAGAAGCCTTATCTACAGCCTGTGTCGGATAAGCACCTACATAATTACTATCCTTTTCACCATATACAACAGCTTCTATTGCACCGGCACTATCAAACTGTACAACCCAAAAAACATCTGAACTCTTAAGCTGTGGTATTGCTGCTTTCATCTTTGCATAAAATCCATCAGTAGATGTATCTTCTACATAAGCAGCTCCATACTGATTGCTTTTGAATATTAATGAAGTCCCTTTTACATCCAAATCAGAAACAACTATACTAGCCTGTTCTGCTATCTTAGCAGCTGTATCATTTGCAGTTGCAATCTTTGAATCTTTCACTTTACCACCAATTGTCGGAATAAGGATAGCTGAAAGAACACCGATAATCGCAATTACAACGATAAGTTCAACGAGTGTAAAGCCCTTAGCTTTTTTCTTCTTACCAATTTTTGCAGCTTTCAGTGAATAGTTTTTAATTTTGTTCATTTTTTTCATAATAAAACCTCCTAAGTGAATTATTAAAAAAATTCGTAAAATTTAAGAGAATCTTTCGACGTCGTATGTATCTCTTTGGTATGTATATATAATACCATAGGCAAAATCAATTGTCAATAGATTTTAAAATCTTCTACACATGGGGCGTCGAAAACGTTTTATTTTTTTATTTTTTCGTTAAATTGCACAAAAGTTATCAAGTAAACGCATAACCATGCACTATCTTGCATTAAGAAACTGATAAAATTCCTGTTTATCGTGGCATTTTTCAAGGGCATGCTCTTCCTTGATAATACCCTTCTTTGTAAGTCTTGCAAGCTCCTGGTCAAGGCACTGCATTCCGCTCTGTCTGCCTGTCTGAATAGCAGATTTGATAAGGTGAACCTTGTTATCTCTTATCATTGCGGAACAAGCGTCGGTTACGTTGAGAATCTCCTGTGCGGCAATTCTGCCTTTGCCGTCGGCTGTAGGGATAAGAGTCTGGGAAATTACGGCAACGAGTACGTTGGCAAGCTGTGCCCTTATCTGCTGCTGCTGATGCTCCGGATAAACGTCGATAATACGGTTTATCGTGTCGGAGGCACTTGTTGTATGCAGTGTGGAGAATACAAGGTGTCCGGTTTCAGCGGCTGTAACGGCAGCTGAAATAGTTTCAAAGTCACGCATTTCTCCTACGAGGATAACGTCAGGGTCCTCACGGAGAGCGGCTCTGAGGGCGGCGGCAAAGTCGGGAACGTCCATTCCCACTTCACGCTGATTGACCATACAGCACTTATGCTCGTGCATATACTCAATAGGGTCCTCTACTGTTATTATATGTGCACTTCTGTGAGTGTTGACATAATCTATCATGCCGGCAAGAGTTGTCGATTTACCTGAACCAGTCGGACCGGTTACAAGAATAAGACCTCTCGGACGCATACAGAATTCTGAAAGGACAGACGGCAGTTTCAGGTCCTCAAGAGTAGGGATATCGTTTCGGAGCAGACGTATGGCAATGGCAACGTTGCCCCTCTGGAAATAAACGTTAACTCTGTGACGGAATCCGCTTTCTGTAACGTATGAGAAGTCGGTGTCAATATTCTGTGCGATACTCGCTTTCTGTGCGTCGTTGGTCATCTGTTTCATAACGTCCATTATGACGTCATTTGTCAGAACAGGATAGCCGGACATCTGCTTCAGTGAACCGTGCAGACGCACTATCGGGGGAATTTCAGTTGTGAAATGCAGGTCAGAACAGCCCAGTGCTCTCGCCTCGTCAAGAATTTTGTTGATATTAATCATTTTTATCCTCCTATAAACCAGCGGTATTTTTTATCTGTAGGGGCGACCATTGGTCACCAGTAAATCTATTATTCGGGCGAGCACTGCTCGCCCCTGCACAGGGGTTATTTTTTAAATTGTATATGTTACTCTTACAAGTTCATCAATGGTGGTTTTGCCCTGCTGTACAAGTACTGATACATTATCACGCAAAAGCTTTGTACCGTGTGCCTTTGCGGCTTTTTCAAGCTGATCCTTGTTTGCGCCGTTTACTATCATTTCTGAAATATCATTTGTACAGTGAATTATCTCGTGAATAGCAGTTCTTCCCTTATAGCCTGTGTTATTGCATTCAGGACAGCCCCCTGCCTCATAAATCTGTATAGAGTTTTCAATACCCATAAGCTCATTTTCTTCCTGTGTTGACATTCTGAGCTTTTTGCATTTAGGGCAGAGAACCTTTACAAGTCGCTGTGCCACAACGCCGATGAGGGAGGACGCAACCATGTAGGACGGTACGCCCATGTCCACAAGACGTGTGATAGTGGAAGCGGCATCGTTGGTATGGAGTGTTGACAGTACAAGGTGTCCGGTAATAGCGGCTCTGATACCAATTTCTGCGGTTTCTGCGTCACGCATCTCACCTATCATTACAATATCCGGATCCTGACGGAGAATTGAACGGAGCGCCGCCGCAAAGGTCATGCCGGCTTTGGTGTTTACCTGAACCTGATTTATTCCGTCGATATTCTTTTCAACAGGGTCTTCAACGGTGATTACGTTTACATTCGGCTTGGCGATTTCGCCCAGTGCCGCATAAAGAGTTGTGGTTTTACCTGAACCGGTAGGACCTGTTACAAGTATAACGCCGTGAGGGCATTTTAGCATTTTCTCAAACATTCCGTAGTTGTATTCGGTCATGCCAAGGTCTGTGATTTTACGGAGAGAAATAGAGCCGTTTGAAAGAATACGGATAACTATTTTTTCGCCGTTTACTGTAGGCAGTGAGGAAACACGAACGTCAAGTGTTACGCCGTCTACCACCTGTGTGAAACGGCCGTCCTGCGGAATACGCTTTTCGGCAATGTTCATGCCGCTGATAAGCTTCAGTCGGGTCGCAAGGGAGTTGTGGACAACATTTGAAACGTTCATCAGTTCAACAAGGTCGCCGTTTACACGGACACGGATTCTTGTATATTTTTTAAACGGCTCAATATGTATATCAGTAGCGTCGGCACGAAAACCGTTTTCAACAATAGTCGTTGCCAGCTTTACTATCGGCGCACTTTCAATTCGCTCCTTTGCACCGTCGTCCTCCTGTTCTTCTGCACTGTGCTGTGAAACGTCCTCCATAACGCTGTCAACACTCTGCTTCTGATAGGTCTTGCCGATAGCCTTGTTTATTGCAGTCTTTGTGGCAAGAACAGGTATTGTGTCCATGCCTGTGGATATTTTGATGTCCTCAAGAATGTTGAAGTTAATCGGGTCGTCCGTTGCGACTGTAAGACGTTTTCCCTGAATATTTATACCAATTACCGTATGCTTTTTGGCAAGTGCTTCCGGTATCTTGCTTGCCGCTTCCTCATCTATTTTCATATTGGAAAGGTCAACAAAGGGTACTTTCAGTTTGCTTGAAAGCGCCTGTGCAAACTTTACCTCTGAAATCATACCCAGTTCTATAACAACCTCGCCGAATCTCTTTGTTCCCTGAGATTCTTTCTGTGCCTGCAGGGCTTTCATAAGTTGTTCTTCGGTGAGAAGTCCCTTTGAAACAAGATAATCACCAATTCTGAGATTTTTCATTTATAACCTCCGGAATAAAATAAACTTGTAATTATAATCAGATTGTGTTAAAATAAATATATACAATATAATAAGAACTTGTTCTCATAGAATTTGTGCATAGATTTTTGAGCATAATTTGGCTGAGAACAAGGCAAAAATTTGCAGGCATACTGGCGTATGGCAAAAATTTTTAACGCAGTTATCGGACAAATTTGCCAAAAAGATATGTGCAGTAGCCTATGAGAACAAGTTCTAACATCGGAGGGAAAATGATGTCCGACACACTTTTAGGTCTTGATAATTTAGACACAAGCTTTTATATTATATTCTATACAATTATTTTTGTATTCGGTATATGCATCGGCAGTTTTTTAAATGTTGTTATCTGCCGTCTGCCAAAGGGCGAGTCACTGATTAAAAACTCGTCCCACTGTGTCAGCTGCGGAGAGAAAATAAAACCTTATGACCTTATACCGTTATTCAGCTGGATTTTTCTGAGAGGAAAATGCCGCAGCTGCAAAGCAAAAATCTCTGCAAGGTATCCGGCTGTAGAGCTGTTGAACGCCCTTATATATATTATAACCTTTATGGTCATGGATTTCAATGTCAAATCTATATTTTTGTGCATTTTCTTTTCAATACTTATTGTTATCGGCTTTATTGATTTTGACACACTTGAAATCGACCTGCGGCTGCTGGCTGCAATTACAGTTCTTGCAGTTCTTTCTGCAGTATTCACAGACAGTCTTACCATTTTACAGCGAATCGCAGGCGGACTGCTGATAAGCGTTCCATTTTTCCTTATCGGTGAAATTTCCGCAGAAATAATACTGAAAAACACCGGCGAAAGAATAAGAGGTATCGAGCTTGGGGACACGCTCCTTATGGCGTCTGCCGGGCTCCTCATAGGCAACAAGGTAATTGTTATATCAGCTTTTTTGGGGATAATAATTGCAGCAGTCGGCGGACTTATACAGAAAAAGCTTAGCGGCGAATCTAAATTCGCTTTCGGTCCTTATCTTTCAATCGGTATTTTTATAGGTACGCTCTGGGGAAATCAGCTGGTTGACTGGTGGATGAATATGTTTATATAAATTATAGTAAACAAAAAATTATTTTTTTGTTTACTATCAGCCGATATGCACGGAGCTTACGAAATAAGCGGATGTGCAAGGCAATAAAATAAATAATTATAGTGAAAGCAAAATTATTTTTTGCATTCACTATAATTCAGGCAGTTCTTTCGGACTGCCTGATTTTTTATGGAATTATTATTTCAGGGACAGTGTAGATGATGTAAGTATTGCCGTCTTTAAATTCAGGATTAGGGTTACCTTCCGAATCTTTCTTTTTAATAGAAAAATCTTTATATGCAGATGCCGGGCGGCTGCTGATTTTGCCATCACTGATACTGTATTCATCCGTTGCATCAGTAGCAATAGTATCTCCGCTGTCCACAGTTTCCCTTTCAATAACGTTAAATTCAGAACGCTGTGCAATATTCAGAAATGTAAGACCCAATTTCTTTTCCTGATTCAGCTTTCTGGTGTTTCCGTCATCACCCTTTGTAACGCCGTTATATTCAATATTCATGGTAATAGTCAGATTTGGCGGTGAAAAATCCCATTCAGTAATACTGAAAATATATTTATCATAAAATGCGTCACTTATTGATGTGATAGTACCAGAAACTTCATTTCCTGTTTCAAGCGAATAAGTATAAATATTAACATGACCATCCTGAGTTATTTCCATAACATTAATATTTTTTCCGGCATAGTCAGCAGCTGAACTGAAATAATAATCTCTGAAATACTGCAAAGGTGTTGATTCATAAGTAACTTTTTTCCATTCAGTACCATCTTTTTGTATTTTGGTATACTTACCGCTGATATTTGTATTAAGCATATCGGACACTGAGGTTTTACCATAACCATAATAAATATTCACCCTGTCCGCATAGCGCAGATTATCCTGAATATACCTTGAAATATTATCAATATCAGCACTTGCACCCTCCTGAGATGCGGTCTTGTTAAAAAGCTGCATGGCCGGTCTTATCATTGCCAGTGCGCCAACTGCAATACCGGAAAAAATCGCCATAACTATAATAAGTTCCACAAGGGTAAAGCCTTTCAGTTTTTTCATAATTCTCTCCCCCTCATGTTGTATCCTGAACTTCAAAATACTTGAAGTCTCCACCGTCATCTATTCCTTTTTCGTCAGTTACAACATATTTTTCTACCGGAACTGTGTATGTATTTCCATTTATTACTATTTCCATGGAATCAGCACTACCGTCAGGCTTGGTCACAAGCGCCCCGCCGTTTCGCTGTTCTGCTTGCGGCGCTTCATCGGATATTTTCTTGTTCAGACGGTCAGTCTTGCGCACTATATTGCACACTCCCGCAACGGCAGAGGCAAGCAGAGCAGAAATGATTGTGAAAACTGCAAGTGCCACAAGTACTTCAACAAGCGTCATTCCTTTTAATTTTTTCTTCATTTTCTGCTCTCCTTTCTTTAGTAGGACTGGTAATACATGGTCGTAAACACTCCGATATCCGAAGAATCTGGCGGCGTTTCTGCCGAGCTGCCTTCTTCGATATAAACATAGTTTGATTCTTGTATAAATGCGCTCTTAAATATACCGCTTCCCAATATATTGATTTTTATAACATCATCAGGCAAATTAGTGCCATTTGCAAACAATGCACCGCTTTCAACACGATAATTTACATTTGATCCATAAATATAGCCGGCTATCAAACTGCCATTCCCCAATGTCATATTTAATTCTTCATCATTGTCAAAATAGAAATATATATTTGGCGATTTAACAGTCAGGTCATTAATATCAATTTTAGCAGATGTCATATTATAATTTGTTCCATCATCAACATACAATTTTTGAAAAAGTGATTTTGTCAGAACAGATACATTATTCGTGCCAGTCCAATTAATACCATTACCTGTCGTTTCGCCTGTCCCCTTAATTTCCATACCGGATTTTGGAACAAAAAAGATTACCTTTCCATTGTCATCATCAACAACAACTAAATGAGTACCAGAGGTCACCTTAAAATTATATAAACCAATATATATAGTTTTATTTTCAGGTGGATTAATGTATAACACCGCATTATTACCATTTCCGAAGCTATTTGATGAGGTACAGCCTAAAATACAGTTTTCAGTAATTGGGTTGCTTTCATTAATTGTTACTGATGAAGTATTCCCATCTTTATCAACCTTAGTCCAGTCAGTATGATTTGCAAGATATGTATCCACATCTTTAAATTCACTCTCTACATCAGTATATGTTTTAGCATTAGACACAATTTGCTTTCTAAATGATTCACTCATAAAGCTTGTGCTGACAAAACCACCGTTAGTATCAATAACCTTATCCTTTTTCATTGAATCAGGAAATGTTACCGTTGAAACAACTGCATTCAGAAAATCAATATATCGTGTATCATAATCAAATTCATCAATCAGCGTATATGTTGAATTATCGTTCTTTGCTGTTGAAATTCTCATTACGCTGCCGTCTTTTTCAAGCTTTACAGATTTGTCAATATCATCAATATAAATAACATTGCCGTTCCATGCAAATGCATTATCATTTGCCTGCTTTATAAGTTCCAGTTTATCCATACCGCTGACTTTAACATCTCCACGTCTTGTTACTTCTGCACTCAATACAAAGCTTACTGAATTGATCATTATTTCATTGTTTTTATCATATTCATCATATGGATAAAAATGCAGTTTGATTGTTCCACTTAGTACTGATCGAATATCATTTGTATACATAGCATCTATATAAGGAATATTGATTACACCGCCATCCAAATCATAGTCAATATTAAAACTACTAATTTTTTCAGATGTGTATGAATAAATATCACAGACAATTTTACAGCGCCTATCACTATAATAATATTGATAGTCTAATGGTGAAATATCAATTTTAATTTCCTTAACCAAAAGCTTATCAGAATTTCCATAAGTATAAATATTATCAAAATCATCATTAGAAAGACCATTTTCGGAAAGCTTATCTGAAAAATCAAAATATATAAATGCTTCGTCACCGTTTAAATGAATCGGCTTGTTATTAATATCTGGATTTGTAAATTCTTTATCTCCATTAAAAGATTTCTCGACATTATAGTCAATATGATCACCGACAAACGTAATTTCATTTACTGTCTGACCAGATGAAACATTAAACTTATCATAATTTGTAAATAGTCCTCCGTAAAAAGTATAATTAAAATTACTTCCTTCTGCTGATGACAAATTAACAGAATCTGCAACAACAGCACCTGTAGTTTTATAGTTCATTGTTGACCAACCATGACCGCTGAAATTTACAGATTTAGCAACAACATTATTTGCCAATGTGCCGCCATAAGCATCATCAGTTCCCTTATTATATGTTTCAACATTAAGTTCACCCATACTATATATATTTCCGCCCGTATATTTATTGCCGTTTGGATTTGCAATATCTACCTTTTCTGAATTCCATGAATGAACTCCTGATTCTATGGGAGAGGATTCTGAATTAACCATAATATAAGATGGTGTTGTTTCTGAATACAAATAAACATCAGCATATGCGTTAAACTGATCTTGAGCGCCCTGACAGCCTAAGCTGTCCGCCATAAAAATAAATGGGTGATTAGAATCGCCTATACTCATATAATTTTGTTTGCCTGATGTTTGACTTATATTTTCGTTATCAACAAAATTACCACCAAATGTACCATTAATAAAAGCATACGGTAAAGTTGTATATGATACATTATTTACATCTTTTATAAATTTCAATTCATTGTGCATTGAATTACCTAACAAACCTATATTCTCGTCTACATATATGCCTTTATTAAAATCATCTATATGTACTCTTAAACCTGCATTTCCGCCGCCATATAATAACAAATTTCCCTTTGTACCATATGTACCATTAATATATAAAGGCTGACTATTACCTTTACCAACATTAACATCCATCGGGTTATCAACACTTGTATAAACATCACCATATACCGGAATAGTATCACATGGGGCAAAATCTGTTTTACCCATAATTGTCAGCGCATTTTTAAAAACAGGCGGATTATCTTCCTTTCCATTATAGCAATACAATGTAACAGTATTTTCCTGCCCAAGCATTTTTACTGTAGCACTCAATTTGTATACATAATTTTTTTTCTGTTCCTTTGTTAAATTCAGCCCGAAATTATACCCTGCTTTTTCAAGGTTTTCAATTGTATCAAGAGCTATAATTTCAGCAGAAGTAACCTTTCCCATTGACGAATCAAGAGAAGCGTTCAGCAAATCACAATCAACGCTGCCGACAGCTTTTTCACCATTCTCCCTGAGAATTTTCATCATGCTGTCCACAACCGACCTTGCCGTATACTGTGTCTGATTGTTTGCATAGGAATTAAAAGCACGCCTGTTTGCAGCTGACGCAAGACTAAGGGCAGCAAAAATGAAGACAGTCATAATCATCATAACTGCAACAACAGTATACAAAACCGAACCATTAAGTTTGTTTTTTCCGTACCTTTTAATCATACTATCACCCGCTCTTTAATTAACAATTACTGCTGCGGTTCTGTTGCCTCAATTTCTTTGCCGATATCAACATCAGATATCATCTGGGCATAATATACGTTTATCGTCATATCCCCGCTCAGAACAGCCTCAGGAAATGTATTGTAAGTATTATTATTAATAGAAATAGACTTAATTTCAATTGATTTGCCGGAATCCTTTATATCCTGCATAAACTGCATAAGACCTGCTCTTGTAGCATTATAGTCAATTGTTATAGTTCCACATGGCAGACTCTGATTTTCCTCTTCCGTTTCCTCTGATTCACCAGATGTATTTTCCGATTCAGACGTTTCGTCAGAACTGAGATTCGCTGACTGTCCGATAGGATAATCAAGTGTTTCCCATTCAAGTGTATAAGGAGTAAGTTCCACAACGGACGGATCACTGAATGATGCATTAGTGTTGATGTAAATACCGTTTTTGTCTATGTATTCCTGTATGAATCTCTCAAGAGTATACGCTCTTTTGATATCAACAAAAAGACTTCCGATCTCAACTGATTCATTATACTTCTTCTGAACACGTTCTTTTATTGAATCAACCTGCTTTATTTTACCGTCAAGCTCATCCCATTGTGCCTGAACAGTACTTAATTCTCCCTCAGCAGCTGATATATCCTCGAATTTTGGCTTTATAAGCAGCATTACCCCGACAACTATGATCAATATCACCAAAACAACAAGTACAATTATACGATCACGATAACTAAGTTTCTGCATATCTTTTCACTCCCCTATCAGTTCTGAACATCAGTTGCCTCTTCCGTAGGAAGCTCAATTGGTGAAAGAGGTATCTGTATTTCATAATTTACAACTTTGCTGTTAGTATCATTATATGAAATATTATAACCGTTGTATATTACATCAGCAAACTCGCTGTGTGTCAGCAGCTTTTCAACAATCAGTGCCGGCAGACTCTGGGACGGATCACTGTCAGCGGCGGTTCTGATACTAAGTGTTATTGTATAGTTATCATAATTAAAATCATTGATCTGTGCCCACAGATTAAGTTCATTGGCAGCATTAATCATTTCACTTTCAATTATGGTAAAGTACTCCTCTGAAATGGCTGGATGAGTTTTGAATGCATCTGCGGCAGTGCTTATACCATTCCTGTACTGATTGATTTTTTCTTCCTGTACAGAAAGTGTATTGAAAAGCTCAAGCTTATCCTGATTGTTATTGATTTTACTCTGAACACTTGTTAATTCATCGTTTACAGACTGATACTTCATGTCTGCTCCAAACCATACTCCAGCCACAGCTGCTGCAGTAATACCAAGTGTTGCTGCAAGAAGAACGGTATATGATGTATCAGACTGAACCTTGCTTTTATGTACAGTATCAGTTTCAAGCAGATTAACCTTTTCAACGGATTTGTTTCGTTTGAACAATGCTCCGATAGCATTGGCATACTGTGAAAAATCAATTTTTTCGCAGCCCTTGACCTGCGGCGGGACTTTTATGGTAGATACAGCAAGTTCCATCTGCTCCGTTGCTTTTATGATGTCATCAATATTTTCCAGATCGCCGTAAAAAACCACATTTTCAATTGCACGGTCAGTTTTGCGGGTTTTCTGGAACTGAAGCATTCTGAAAATATTCTCATTGACAGCCTGACTCATATAGTCAGAAGCATATCCATAATCAGCCGGAGAAACATCTGTAAATCTTGAAAAAGCAAGTTTTAAGTCATCATACAGATTTATACTTAAAAAATTCCTGTCGATCTGAACAGCCAGAAGAGGCATTTTAAGGCAGTATTTTATATCCGAAAGAATAATTTTGGAAATACAGTTGCAGCCAATCATAACAGACTTTAATGAAATAGAAAGCATTGAAAATAATTTTTTGAAATTTTCAATCATTTCATACGGACAGGCTGTTGCAAGGATTTTGACAATATCTGCCTTTTTATTGTTTTCATTTTCAGCATATTCATCCACAATAATATATGATATGCTATATGTATCATCAACACCAAGCTGCGCCTGCATTTCTGCTCTCACCATTTTAAGAAACTGCTTTCCCTTTGCCTTGGGAATTGAAAGTTCCTTAAAAATAGTCAGATTTGATGACAAACTTAAAATTGCCATTTTCTCTTTCATTTTTTTAGATTTAAGTACGTCATCAATTTTAGACGCCAAAGCCGGAATATCAGAAATTATTCCGTTTTCAATACTGTTATCTTCAATATCAATTGTAACTGCGTCAGAAATATGAATTTTTCCTCCGCTTTCAACACCTTTTACGATTCTTATTGTTTTATCAGTTATATCAAATGAAAGCATTAGCCTACCGCCTTTTCTTTTATTGAATATTGTCGAAGGATGAATAAAGTGCCGGAAGTACAGAAGCAACGATTAATCCGACCATAATACCAAGAACTATAATCATTAACGGTTCAAGCATTGCAACAAGACGCTGTACAGCTGAATCAGATTCTTCTTCATAATAGTCGGAAGTTTTTGTTAAAATATCATCAAGGGCACCGGATTCTTCACCAACATAGATTATAGAACAAAACATTGAATCAAATATTTCCGTCCTTTGAATAGCTGATGATAAAGCAGCACCTTGTTTAACTTCGTCAATTACTTTTTCAAATTTCTCATCTATGTAACTGTTGCCAAGAATAGAAGATGCTCTTTCAAGACATTCTACCATCGGAATACCGCTTGAATAGAGAGATGACATTGTTCTTGCAAATCTTGCTGTATAAATTGTTACAATAAGCTTTCCGAATCCCGGACCTTTGATAAGCATTTTATCAAATTTCAGTCTGAATGAAGGAATCTTCAGGAGATATCTTATTACAAAAACCAATACAACAACTATGCCAATCAAAATGTACCAGCGTTTTTTCATAAAGTCACTTATTGCAAGCATTGCTTTTGTAAGAGTAGGCATTGTTGAAGGATCCTCAAACATATCAACAAAAGTCGGCATAATAAATGTAAACATACCTATAACGATAACTATGGATAATATCAGCAAAATCATAGGATACATCATGGCACTTTTTACTGTATTATTCATTTTGTTTTCTTTAGCATAGTGGTCAGACATTCTCTGCATAATTACATCAAGGGAACCGCTGGATTCACCAGCATTGACCATTGATATAAGAAACTGCGGAAAAGTTCCGGAATGCATTTCAAGTGCCGCCGAGAAAGATTCACCTTTTTGTACATTCTCATAAATGTCCTGCCAGACTGCCTTTGCTGCCTCCGAAGGCTGTTCCCGGGCAAGTATATCCAGGGCCTTAACTAATGTAAGTCCTGATGTAAGCATAGCGCTGAGCTGTCTGCAATTAAACGCAAGATCCTTTGTTTTGAACTTTTTTACAGATTTTTTTGCCTTTGCAGCTGTTTCGTTATAATCAGTACAATACAGACCTTTTTGATGTATCTTATCTAAAAAATCCTTTTCATCTTCTGCTTCAATAGTTCCTTTAACATTTTTTCCGTTTGCATCTTTAGCAACATATGAGTAATTAGGCATCACAAACCTCCTGTATAAACTTCTACAAATAAATTATACCATTAAATTTTATAAAAAGCAAATTAAAAGAATAAATTCAATAAAAAGGGTAAAAATAAATCTGAGGTGATAAATGTGAACAGAGACTACATTAACTGCAGTGAAATGCCCCTGGGACTTGGTATGGCATTATCAAGAAATATACCTGCTATGGAACGCTTTTCAATGATGGAAACAGCGGAGAAAAATGCATTTATTGAAGGGTGCAAAAGGGTTAATTCAAAAGAAGAAATGCAAAATTATGTGGATTCATTAGTTTTAAGATAAGAAATTATTTTTATTTATTATTATAATACCACTTTTTTTATTATTTGTCAATATGTTACTATTTTCTTATAAGAAATAAATTTATATTTGTTTAAATTGCAAATAGGAATAAAAACAAAAAAAGGGCGGAAATCCGCCCTTTTTATTTATTTCCTCTTACTGTGGCTGAGGACCAAGCTTATCGTAACTGATTATCATTGCAACATAATTCATGATGAGTGAGCTGTCGTTTGAATCAACAGCGTTGTCAAACATGCAGTTTGCATTGATAAATCCCTGATCAGTCAATGGATTTGCAGTTGGATTGAGGAGATATGTGTTAAGCTTAACAACGTCAGAAACACTTACGTCACCGTCAACGTTTGTATCGCCCCAGTGTGCATTAGCAATGCTTGTCGGATCAGTATCAGCTGAAGGATTAACTCCTGTAGAATTTGTTGGGTCAGTAGCCTTTGTAGGATCTGTAGCATTTGTCGGGTCTGTTTGAGTAGAAGAACTTGTTACAGTAACCTTAACTGTTACAGTCTGTCCGCCAGCAGAAACTGTAATTGTAGCTGAACCAGCAGCAACACCAGTAACTGTACCGTCAGCACCAACCTTAGCAATTGAATCGTCGCTTGAGCTGAATGTTGCGTCAACAGCAGAACCATTGATTGTAGGAACAAGCTTTTCAGTTTCACCAACAGCAACATTTACGCTTGAAGGCTGAACAACCAGTTTGTCTTCAATTGAAACACCTGGTGCAGCATCTTCAAGGAATGAAACAACCCATGCAAAAGGAGCATTCCAGTTAATTGTAACTTCGTTTGTTGACCATGATTCAGCATTGTCTACGAAGCACTTCTGTGATGGAAGAGTACCTCTCTTATATCCAAGACCCTGGATATATGGATCCTGCATACCAGCACCAGGACCACCGGACATTACACCTGCAGGAGCCATTGGGAATGACTTGTCAAGACCATATGACCAGTATCTGTGGTGTGGATACTGGAGATGATATGTACCATAACCTGTTACATATGAGAAACCAAGACCGTTACGTCCGAAGATATAGTCCATTGCCTCTGATGCACCGTTAAGATACTTAGAATCACCTGTAGCATCATAAGCATAAGCCATAACGATAGCATTATTTACAACGAATGAGTTTGAACCCCACTCATAACCAGTTACATCGATACCCTCACCGATGTTAACCGGATCCTGGAATGTAGCACCGTGATATGGTATACCCATTGCCTGCTTCTCCTGCTCAGCAACATAAGAATCAGCAGCAGTCTTAATATTAGAAACAATTGTTGCCTTGTCAGCTTCAGATGTATTATCTGAGAGATAAAGTGTAAGTGTACCAAGACCAGCTGTACATCCCCAGTTGAATGAACTGAATGAACCGTTGTTTTCACCGCCGCCGAGGTTTGTTGTCAGGCTGAATGCCTTATCATCAGGAGCTTCGTTCTTATAACCCTTGAGTTCATCGTAGTATGAAGAATCACCTGTTGTTGCATACAGTTCGCATGCTGCCCAGTAGAAGTCATCTTCAACATAAGTGTCACCATAAGCACCGCCACCGATAGCCTGATCCATAGGAGCGTATACAGCAGGATTCTTCTTAGCTGCTTCATAAGTTGACTTAGCAATTGCAAGACACTTAGCTGCAAATTCATCATCAATACCCTTCCAGAGACGTGCAGCCTGAGCAGCAGTAGCAGAAAGGTTAAGTGTAGCAGCAGTTGTTGGAGGCTTAACTATACGAGTTGTACCCCACTCTTCTTCATAGTCGTAAGGTCTTGTTGCAAGTCCTGTCCACTTATGGTCATGAAGCTTGTGGTAAACCATTCCATTATACTTTGAACCATAGTATGGATCCTTTGAATCAACAATCATCTTGAACATCCATTCAAGTTCATATCTTGCTTCATCAAGGATATCAGGAGCATTGTTGCTGTTCTCAGGGATTACCATTGTCTGATTATCAGCAAACTTTGCATCTTTTCCTACTGACTTAGCATATTCATACATATTCTGGAGTGTCCAAACCGAAATACCGCCGTTAACAACGTATTTACCATGGTCACCAGCATCGTACCAGCCGCCTGTACCATCAATCTGATACTGCTTGTCACCGTCAAATTCAGCACCGTATGACTTTACCCAGTCAGACTGAACCCATGCCTTATCAGGATCATGACCTTTTATATGAGCAAGAGTTGTTTTGTCACCTGAAGTGATGTAAGCAGATTCAATATTAATACCAGAACGGTTCTGATAATAGTAGTTAAGAGCATTTGTAAGCATACCGTCATATACAGTATTAGCAATATTGAACGGATGGCTTACTGTAAGATCATAAGATCTTCCTGCCTTATCAACATAAGGACTTACAGTTTCCTTAACCTGAATTGTATAGCCTTCACCGCCAGTATTGAAGTCTGAGAAGTCAATGATGTGGCAGTTTTCGCCTGAATCTTCATCCTTACCCTTTGGTACTGTCTTACCTGTGTAAACTTCCTTGCCTGATGCATCAAGGATAGCAAAATCAAGAGCAGATGTCGAATCAGTTACATATGTAGCTTTCTTGTTAAGCTTTTCAAAATAACCAACCTGATTAAGACGTACATTGCTGTGAGGTGTGATTACACCAAATTCATCTGTAAGATCGAAGTTACATCCTTCACCTGATGTACTGCCGCAGGTTGTACATTCAAGACACAGATTGTCAAACTTGATTGTTGATCCATCCGGCATACCTGTGTCATTATTGCCGTATGCACCCTGATTGTCTGCATAGTGGAAAGCCCACTCAGCAACTTCAAGTGATTGACTGGCAGTAAATGTGTCGGAGAACTTATAAGTCTGACCTTTCTTCAATTGTACCGGCTGCCATTCACCGTTACCAAGGTTATGCCATATTTCAACGTCACCCTTGTAGTTACCGATCTTTGAATAAATATATCCATCAGCATCAGCAGTAATTTCACCGCTTACCTTATACTGATGTCCTGCCTGAATTTTAAGACCTCTGTGGCGAAGCTGTAAGTCCCATCTTCCTTCACTACCCTTGTTCTTATCAATGTGAACATTGTAAGAACCACCATCGATATCGAAGTGCTGCTTAGCAGGGTTAGTTTCACATGTATGCCATGGAAGACCTATACCCTCATCAAATGTGCTCTGACCCACCATGTTTCCTGCAGAAGCACTCATAGGGGCAATAAAACCTACTGTGGCAGTTGTAAGCATTGTAGCAGCCATCAAGCTCGCTGTAACAACTTTACCAATTCTCTTGTGCATTGTAATACCCTCCCAAAAAAGTAAAAAAATAAACGTTTGTGATACTATTGTATCTTCTTGATTCAGACTTTGTACAGCCTGAATCAAATTATAAACAGCAATTTGATGCATGCTGCTTAAATCCGAAAACCCGTTGTTATCAAATCATAACCTGTTTGTCACAATTTTCACAACTTTTTTCCGTATTTATTATAATATATTTACACATTCTTGTAAAGCGTTTTTGTAAAATTTGTTTGGTTGTATGAATTTCGATATACATTTTTGTGTACTTTTACCAACAAGAAAACTCCCTGAAAAAGGGAGTTTTCCATTAAAATTATAATAATCTTTTTCTCATGATTGCAGAATCCAGTGAATTCAGCCAGTTATTTTTATCCATATCAGCGTTAACGCCGCCCTGTACTGTAACAGCAACGTTATATACACCAGACAGATATTCATTAAGCAGGACAAGGTCAGAAACGTTGAATTTGCCATCGATGTTGATATCACCCTCAAGCTTTGAAACGTCATCAGGATTTGTTGTGCTTTCTGTAACGTCTTCCGGAGTTGTACCGTCCGGCTCTGTTCCCCAGATAAGCTTGTCGCCGTCATACATTGTAATGTATGGTGTATCTATCATTGCGTCTTCGCCGCCCTGTACAAGCTGCTGGAAGGAATAGTCATTTGTTGCATCCCATGTTACCCTGTTACCATCTGAATCCTTTAAGGCGTCCGGAATGGAAATTCTGAACTGACACTCTGAACGGTGCTCTGACTGACCTGTCGGCATAACAACGCTTCCGTCCGCAAAAGTCAATTTTACATAATAAATATTTCCGTCATAATGGATAGGATCAGAAATTGACATAGCTCCTTTGTCGCCGGAATGCTGGTCATTTCCGATTTTTACAGAAACATCATCAATTGAACAACCTGCTTCAACAAGTTCAGTAATGTCAAAATAGTAGTTATATGAAAGGTTGGTTATTGTTCTTGCCGGCCATGCACTGTGGTTCATTGCATATGCCTTTATCTCTGTAAAGCTTTCTGCTGACTGGTTTATAGACGCTCTCATGAAAAATTCATTCCACTTAGGCGTTTCTGTCGGAGGGAATGACGGGTCGGTTGTACCGCCGTATTTTTCCACCATAGCACACAGTGCCGCTGTATATCCGGCATTATAGTCAATAGCCACCTCGGAACACTCATACTTTCCGATAACATCTGAATATTCGCCGCTCTGATCAGGACCGCCTACAAGAGCACCATAAAGTACATGTGCGTGAGGCTTTGCGTCTTCACCCTCTGTCTGTCCGATATTGCTCCACTTGTCATTCCATGCGCCGCTTGATGTTCTGTGGTGCCATGCCTGCGGATATGTCTCGCCCATACCTACAACATAGCTGTAGTTATTGTCATTGTCACCGAAGCAGTAGTTCATCTGTGCATCTGCAAAATCAGTATATTTTTTAGCAAGTGCTGCATCATCACTAAAAAGTTCGTCAACAGCAACATACGCTAAAAATGCAGTAGTTGTAGCATGTCTTAATGAACCCCACTGGAAGAGCCATGCCAGACCGTCCGGTGTGTAGCTTATCTGCTTTCCGCCGTATCCTGTTGTCCAGTATTCAAGATGCTTTTTAACCTGATTTTTCCAGGCACTGTCACCTGTGTTCATTGCGTAGAGAAGTGTTCCAGCCTGCTGAACATCGTCCCAGCAGTAGCCCCATGTAAATTTAAGTTCTGTTGACTGCTGCTCTTTTCCAAGATTTGGTATATAGTCTGTCTTACACAGATCAAGATATGACTGCTCCCCTGTTGCTCTGTAAAGCCAGTTTGCCGCAAAGAAAAGGTCATCATAGAATGTGGATATCTTATAATATGGCTGTTCTGCTGTATCATCGCCTATTGAACGGTTTCTGTCAGCACGTTCAAAGCAAGCCTTTGCGTGTGTGAGATATTCTTCAGCCTTTGCAGGGTCGGAATCCTTAAAGCAAAGGTATCCAACGGTAAGTGCGGCAGCCATCTGTGCTTCAATACAGCTGTCGTTACAGGTGTAATACGGACGCTCTGTTTCGCCCTTCATAAGTTCAAATTTATCCATGTAAACTTCAGCTGAACCCCACCATACATGGTCGAAAGCGCCGTCGCCTATCATGTAAACTATTTCATCTCCAAGGTCGCATTTTACGAGATAATCAAGCGCCCATGCAAGGTTGTTTTTGTATTCCTCAAGCTCACCGCAGGACTTTACGCCCTCCTCATACTGTAAAAGTCCCCAGCCGAGTACTGTTGCTGAATAGGCATTTGTCAGGGTGAATTTCAGATGGTCACCGGCGTCAAACCAGCCGCCCGGTATATAATCGTTTGTCATAGCGTCAGCACGCCATGAAACCTCGTTCCAGTCCGGAAGTTCACCGCACTGCTGTACCTGATAGAAGAACATTGATTTCTGCAGTGCCTCGCCGTAATTGTATGAGGATTCCGCAGCATCAACAGTATTTTCATTTTTCAGGAATGAAACACCAGTCTGTGCAAATGCACTGACAGTTACAACAGCTGATACCGCCAGAGCAATTAACTTTTTCTTCATTATTATTTCCTCCTTTAAACACAGCAAAACATCATTGCCGCTGCAATGACGCTTTGCATTTATATTTTTTTATTTGCCAAGTTCCGTTTCTGAGATAATCATTGCCACATAATTCATAATAATTCCGCTGTCTGACGTATCAATAATACCGTCCTTTACACAGTCAGCATTTGCCTTCTGTACCTCATCAAGCGGATATGCATCTCTGTTAAGCAGATACAGATTGATTTTTACAACGTCAGCAACGCTGATATCACCATCTTTGTTAATATCTCCATATTTTGTCGGAGTTCCGATTACAATGGTTGTTTCAGTATTTTCAGATGTAGTAACTTCCGTTGTTTCAGTTTCTGAAACAGTTGTTGTAGTTTCCGTTGTGATTTCCGTAGTAACCTCTGTTGTAGCTTCAGTTGTAACTTCTGTTGTAACCTCTGTCGTAACTGTTGTAACGACTGGTTCAGTTGTTACTTCTGTAACAGGCGGCTCCTCTGACTGATACCATGTACCGAACACATGATTTTCATCGATTTCGGAAACGGTTGCTGCCAGTTCATCAGCAGTGTTTACATATCCGCCGTATCTTGTGTAAAGACCTGCAATTGCCAGTGCAAAACAGCCGTTGTAGTCGAGTGCAGGCTCTGTACAGCTGTATGAATTCTTATTGTCTTCATATTCACCGTTTGAGTTAGGTCCGCCGACGAGACAGCCGTACGGTGTATACTTAGCGTCAGAATTATCATTAGCACTATTGCTTCCGGGATTAGCAGCTCTGTGGTGAATCTTTGTAGGCCAGTTTGTACCATAGCCTAAAAGAAAGCTCTTTCCGGACGGATTATCACCAAGAATAA
Source organism: Oscillospiraceae bacterium (assembly GCA_022788225.1). Classification (GTDB taxonomy): domain Bacteria; phylum Bacillota; class Clostridia; order Oscillospirales; family Ruminococcaceae; genus Porcipelethomonas. Next base: position 22,819 of record JALEVO010000041.1, read on the forward strand.
AATCCATCTGATACTTTGCACCAGCTGCATAAGATGAATCATTTGTCAGATCAGCAATATGCAAAGCAACCATCTGCAGTCCGCAGTTATAACGTGAAGCTCCCCAGCCGTCGGCATTATATCTGCTTGTTGAAAGACCGCCCTTATTATTTAATTCGAATTTAAGTTCATTTAAATACGTATCCTGCTTATATCCAACTTCGGCAAGCAATGCCGCATATCCTGCCCATACCTTATCCCAGCAGTAAAGATGATAATCGTATTCACTGCCGTTGTAGCAGCCCTCCTTTGTAAGCTGATATGTAGGAGTGTATGATGACGGCAGAGTTCCGCCGTTATTCGCAATAGCACACCAGAGTTCTGCCCATGCTATATCATCCTTCTGACTTCCGGATGCATACATACTTCCAACTCCGTCATAAGTTGCAGACGGATATTTTTTTGTGAATTCAAACAATGCATTTGCATACTTCAGACATTCAGCAGCATATTCAGGATCTTTATCCTTAAAGGCAAGTGAGCTTGATGCCAATGCCGCAGCCATCTGACCTGATGCGTCAGCTGAAGGGTGTGATGAATCAGCCCAGTATGTGGTACGTGTCATTGTCTGTGTTTCAGGAGGTGTCCATGTGCCGTGATCCTCACCTTCTGCCGCTACCTGATAGCAGAAAGCAATCACATTATTGCTGTCATCAAGATATGTTACTTTCATTAAATAATCGCACGACTCTTTAAGGATATCCATAAGGTGCCCCTCACAGCCCGTATCCTTATATGCATCAGGATAAGTGAAATATGACCATGCAAGGCTTGCAGTTGAGAATCCCATAGTCATTGAGAATTTGATATGGTCACCGGCATCATGGTATCCGCCCGAAACGTCAACCGTATTTGAACCGCCGTTCTGTGCCATAATTGCGGACTTGGATGCCGATGAAAGTCCCTGTGCATTATCAAGTGACGCCTCAGCATCATAAGTATGGCAGTTTCCTCTCCATGTCAAAGGATTGTCATCAACCTTGCTGCCGCACTGGTTTGCATCATAAAAATAAAGTGAAAGCTCAAGTGCTTCTGCATAATCATGCCCGTCAGCAGCTGTAACTACCGCAGGACTGAATGTACTTACAGAAGTACAGGACAACATTACAGCTGCACTTACTGCTGATGCCAGAATTTTTTTAAATTTTATCATTTTAATCTTTCCTTTCCAAAAAAATTACGTTACTTATATATTTATTTTATCATATTTCACATATTAATTTCAATTGTTTTATTGCTTTTTTATTAAATTTCCACATACTGCACAAATTATTGTCTGATATTTAGTACATAAAGCAGAAAAAGCAGGTACTTAGTTAATTAAGTACCTGCATAAAAATTATTCATTAATAAACTTACTCATAATGCTGTGGCCTGTTTCAACGAACAAACCTGTTTCAGCAGCGGTTTTTTCATTAAATGTATCAACGCCGTCCTTGCTGTCGGCACTGTTATAAATCATAAACGGCACAGGGTCATTTGTGTGTGTTTTAAGAGAAAGAGGAGTTGCGTGGTCCGGTGTTATGAGAATCTTAAAGCTTTCACCTGTTGATGCAAGGTATTCTGAAACCGGACCCAAAATATGCTTGTCAATAAGCTCAATAGCCTTTACCTTATTCTGAATCTCATGTCTGTGACCGCATTCGTCCGGTGCTTCAACATGGATATAAACAAAATCCTGACCGTTTTTAAATTCGTTAATTGCAGCCTCTGCCTTGCCGTCAAAATTAGTGTCTATGTAGCCGGTTGCGCCTTCAACTTCAACTACGTTCATTCCGGCAAACTTGCCAATTCCCTTGAGAAGGTCAACTGCAGAAATCATTGATGCCTTTACGCCGAATTTTTCTTTGAAATTCTCCAGATTTGCCCTGACTCCCTCTCCCCACAGCCAGATGCTGTTTGCAGGACGGAGTCCCTTTTCAACTCTTGCCTTATTAACCGGATGATCTTTCAGCAGGTTGTAGGACTTTTTCATAAGGTCGTAAAGCTTCTGTGCATTTGGATGTGTCGGGATATATTCCTTTATAGGTTTGCCTGTTATGTCGTGAGGAGGAGTAAGTGTTCCGATATCAAGAGTACCGTTATTCCATATCAGGCAATGGCGGTAGCTTACTCCGCTGTAGAATTTAAATTCATCACTGTTGAGATTTTCTGCCAGATATTCAACAAGCTTTGCAGCCTCTTCAGTTGAAATATCATCAGCACAGTAGTCAAGAATTGTTTTGTCTGCGTATTCAGGCTCGTCTGAAAGTGTTACAAGATTGCAGCGAAGTGATACATCTGTATCCTTCATGTCAATACCAATGCTGCCAGCTTCAAGGGGTGAACGGCCTGTATAGCAGTCGGAAGGATTATATCCAAGAACTGACAGATTTGCAACGTCACTTCCCGGTTTCAGTCCGTCAGCAACAGTTTTTATTGTTCCTACAAGAGCAGTTTTTGCCAGTTTATCCATATTAGGGCATACTGCTGCTTCGAGAGGAGTCTTGTTTCCAAGTTCTTCAACTGGATAATCTGCCATTCCGTCATATAATACTACCAAATATTTCATTTTTTACTCCATTCCGGTATAATACCCGCCGTTTTTTTCGTAAACGGCAAAACGTTTTTTGCACTCTTTTAATTTTACCACATTTTAATACTTTTTTCAATATAATTAATGTGCGAGAAATTAAAATTATATATTTGCCATAAGCATAACAGCCTGCTTGTTGTTTTTCACATTAACATTTTTCAGTTTGCCGCCGTATTCACCATCGATAGTCCATTGTATCTCCTCATCACATTCAAAACGAATATTTGCCGCCCTGAATGATTTGATATATGCAGTATCAATATCTATATCAATATTCAGCAGTGAATGTATAATTCTCTGCAAATCAAGTGGATTTCCGGGAGTCTTGATAAGCGTTACCTCATAAAGGCCGTCATCAAGCAGAAAATCGTTAAGAGATAGCAGTCCGGCAACCGACGAGGAATTTGTTACCATTCCAAAAATATAATCGTCTTCAAACACTTCACCGTCAGCGTTGATTACCATGTGATACGACCTTATACTGTTCAGTCGGGTCAGTCCGTTGAGGATATACGCCGCATGACCAAGATAATTCTTTATCTGCTGAGGAGTTTCGTAGGTCACCTCTGTAAATGCACCAAATGCCGCTATATAGGTAAAGTATTTGTCATTGAATCCGCCAATATCGCAGGCATAAGGTTTCCCGTCAATTATCCACTGAACAGCATCCATAATATTTTTGGGAATACCCACTCCCCTTGCGAAATCATTTGTTGAACCGGCAGGAATATACCCGATAGGCAGCTTCTCATCCGACTTCATAACGCCCTGAATGACCTCGTTGAGAGTTCCGTCACCCCCCGAGCATACAATCAGGTCAAATCCCTGAGCACAGGCGTATTTTGCCGCCGCACAGGCATCCATTCTTTCCTGTGTAGGACGTGCAGTCACCTCATATCCGGCTTTTGTGAACATATCAATTACATTTGCAAGCTTTGAGGCAATCGTTGCCTTTCCGGACTGCAAATTAAAAATAAAAAACAGTTTTTTCATAATATCAATCAGCCTTTCGCACTATTGATACTATTATACTACTTTCAAACAATAATTTCAATATATTGCACAAAAAAAATGCCCAAAGCATTTCAAATGCTCCGGGCAGAATTTTTGGATTATTTCTTCATCATGCTTGCAACTTCATCAGCAAAGTTGTCTTCCTTCTTTTCAACGCCTTCGCCTCTTACAAAGCATACATAATCAACAAGCTTGATTGTTGTGCCGGCTTCCTTTGCACAGTTGTCGATATACTTCTGAACTGTGAAATTACCGTCCTTTACAAATTCCTGTTCAAGCAGGCAGTTTTCTGAATAGTACTTGCCAACCTTGCCTTCAACAATCTTAGCCTTAACCTGTTCAGGCTTGTTAGCCATCTTAGGATCTTCGTTCATCTGAGCCAGCATAATGCTCTTTTCAGATTCGATAACATCAGCCGGAACGTCTTCCTTCCTGAGGTATGGTGCCTTGAGAGCTGCAACCTGAAGTGCGCAGTCCTTACCGCAAGCCAGAACAGCGTCTGTTGCACCGGCAGGAGTTTCCATGTTTACCATAACGCCGATTGAACCGCCGCCGTGAACATAAGGAACGAGAACACCTTCAAGTCTCTTGAATCTTCTGATGTGCATATTCTCACGAATCTTAAGGAACAGTTCCTGAAGAGCCTCTGCAACTGTCATTGAACCGCCTGCAATCTGTGTTGCATTAAGAGCGTCAATGTCAGCCGGATTTGTATCAATAATTGTCTGAGCAACGTCAGTAACAAACTTCTTGAATTCGTCATTATTTGCAGCAAAGTCAGTTTCGATATTAACTTCAACAACTGCACCTACTGTATGGTCTGCGTTTGTCAGTGACATAACGATACCTTCAGCTGCAACTCTGCCTGATTTCTTAGCCTGTGTAGCAAGTCCCTTTTCTCTGAGGATAACAGTTGCCTTTTCAAAGTCACCGTCAGCCTCCATAAGAGCCTTCTTGCAGTCCATCATACCAACGCCTGTCTGCTTACGCAGTTCAGCAACGTCTTTAGCTGTAATATTAGCCATATTATTTCCTCCGTTATTTTATAATGAACGCAAAAAATAATTTTGCTTTCAATATAATAATTTATTTTATTGTCTTGCACATACGCTTACTTCGTAAGTTCCATGCATATCGGCTAATAGTAAACAAAAAATACTTTTTTGTTTACTATATACCCGGTAAAGCCCGAATGGTGTATCCGGGCTTTGTAGATTTATTTTTGAATTATTCAGCAGCTTCCTCTGTCTGAGTTTCTTCAGCAGGAGCTTCTTCTGTTGTGTCTTCGCCCTGTCTGCCTTCGATGATTGCGTTTGCAATTGCGCCGGCAATAAGCTTTACTGCTCTGATAGCGTCATCGTTACCAGGAATTACATAGTCAACTTCATCAGGATCGCAGTTTGTATCTACGATAGCAACGATCGGAATGTTGAGCTTCTTAGCTTCTGCAACAGCAATCTTTTCCTTTCTTGGGTCAACGATGAAAAGTGCGCCCGGCAGCTTGTTCATGTTCTTGATACCGCCCATGAACTTTTCAAGCTTTTCAATTTCAAGGTTAAGCTTAACAACTTCCTTCTTAGGGAGAAGATCAAATGTACCGTCTTCTGCCATTGTGTGGAGCTGTTCAAGTCTCTTTATTCTTGTCTGGATTGTGTTGAAGTTTGTCAGCATACCGCCCAGCCAGCGTGCATTTACATAGTGTGCACCTGCTCTGAGGGCTTCTTCCTTAACTGAATCTCCAGCCTGTTTCTTTGTACCTACGAAAAGTACTTCTCCGCCTTCTGCTGAAAGGTCACGAACAAACATATAAGCTTCTTCGAGCTTCTTTACAGTCTTCTGAAGGTCGATGATATAGATTCCGTTTCTTTC
>JALEVO010000048.1 GCA_022788225.1 Oscillospiraceae bacterium
TGACAGAACAGGCGTGGGAGAAAAAAATTGACCCGCTCATCGGACGTGACAAGGAGACAGAGCGAATAATACAGATTCTTGCAAGGCGGAGCAAAAATAATCCCTGCCTGATAGGGGAGGCAGGAGTAGGCAAGACGGCAATTGTGGAGGGAATCGTCAATATGATGGCGAAAGGAAATGTACCGGAGGAACTGAAAAGAAAAACAATTTTTTCCATTGACCTCACATCCATGGTTGCCGGGGCAAAATACAGGGGAGATTTTGAGGAACGCATAAAAAACTGTATTGACGAAGTGGTAAACGACGGCAATATTATTCTGTTTATTGACGAGATTCATTCCATTGTGGGTGCAGGGGCGGCAGAGGGTGCAATTGATGCTGCGAATATACTGAAACCTCAGCTTGCAAGAGGTGAAATTCAGATTATTGGTGCGACAACTATTGAGGAATACAGAAAATATATCGAAAAGGACTCCGCTCTTGAAAGAAGATTTCAGCCGGTAGTTATTGAAGAACCCAGCGAGGAGGCGGCTGTTAATATACTCAGTGGTATTCGTGAACAGTATGAAAAATATCATAATGTAAAAATAACTGATGATGTAATTAAATCGGCTGTATCACTGTCTGTGAGATATATTACAGACAGATTTCTTCCCGATAAGGCAATTGATGTTATTGATGAGGCGGCGTCCAGGGTAAAGATAAAGAAATCGGGTGAGGCGAAAAAGAGTATTGTTTTTCCTCTGGATATTTCAGAGGAACGTCTGACTCTTGATAAACTGGAGAAGAAGTTCAGCAGAAATAAAGCAAAGGAATCCTGCGAGCCTGCTGTTATTACTGTGGAGGATACGGCGTCGGTTGTGTCCTTGTGGACGGGTATACCGGTGAATAAAATAAATGAGGAAGAAGAAATACGGCTGATGAATCTTGAAAAGGAACTTGGTAAAAGAGTTATCGGTCAGGATAAGGCGGTAAGTTCAGTTGCAAAGGCAATAAGGCGTGGACGTGCAGGACTCAGGGAGCAGGGAAAGCCTATAAGTTCGTTTATCTTTATGGGGCCAACCGGAGTTGGAAAAACCGAACTTTCAAAAGCTGCGGCGGAGATAATGTTTGACAGCAGCAGGAATCTCATTAAAATTGATATGTCGGAATACATGGAAAAGCATACCGTTTCCAAAATAATCGGTGCGCCTCCCGGATATGCCGGATATGATGACAAGGGTTGTCTGACTGATATTGTCAGACGCAAGCCTTACAGTGTAATTCTTTTTGATGAAATTGAAAAGGCGCACCCTGACGTGCTGAATCTGCTGTTACAGATACTTGACGAAGGCAATCTTACTGATTCAACAGGAAGAAAAATCAATTTCAGGAATACTCTGATAATTATGACGTCAAATATAGCGTCTGAAATAATTGAGGGAAAACAGTCACTGGGATTTGGCGGCGATGAGGCAGAAGATGTCAGTATGAGAGTGAAATCGGAACTGAAAAAATTTCTCAAACCGGAACTTATCAACAGGGTTGATGAGATAGTTATTTTCAATAAATTAAAAAATGATGACCTGAAAAAAATTACCGAAAAACTGCTTGACGAACTTTCTGAAAGAGCCGGAAAAATCGGTATTAACGTGACGTATGACGATACGATACCCAACGCCCTTATTGATAAAACTCAGATAAACAAATATGGCGCACGATATATAAAAAGGGAAATCGTTCAGAAAATTGAAAATATTATCGCCCAGCAGATTGTTGAAAAAAGCATTAAAAAAGGCGACACTATTGAGATACTTTTTGAAAACGGTGAATTTAAAATTGCGGCTATGCTTATGCATAATAAAAATAGCTTCTGACATTCAGACAATTCTCACTACAGCATAGCGTTGAATATAATCTGTTTTTAAGGGCTGCCACCGGCTGCCCTTTTTTCATATCCCTTTATAAAAAATAAGGGAGGTTTTTGTTGACATAAATATTAATTTATGATATAATAAGATTTTGAAAACAACTTATAGTAAAGATGTATATTATAGTTTGTTTTCAATGATAAAACGTAAATAATTCTATGCGGACTTTTTTGAGTCTGTACTATTTGTAAAAATATTTCTTTGCTTTACGGAGGTCAATATGCAAGAAAAAAATAAAGACAACAATTCAGCATGGAATATGCTGACCTTAAAAACCTATTTGGGAAAACTCAGAAAATTCTTTAAAATATGGCTTATTGCAACAATAATCATTGCTGTTTTGAATGTTGGTATTAATTTGGGTCTGAACTTATTTAACGGTACTGTTCAGACTACTGTAAATTTCAGTTTTGACGGTATTGAGTCCGGCATCGATCCTAATGGAAACAAGTTTGATGTAAATGATATAAAATCCAAAGAAATCGTTCAGGAATCTATTGATGAGCTTGGTCTTGGATTAAATGCTGAAGATATAATAAACTATATATCAATAGACGGAATAGTTCCGGAAGACGTCATAGAGCGTATAACTCATTACAATTCCATATTGTCATCTGGTTCGTCTAACAACACCATTGATACATACAGAAATATTCAGGATACATCATATTACCCCACACAGTATAAGATCAGCCTGGAATGTCATGAGGTAGGTTTAGGCCAGAAGGATTCAGCAGCACTTCTTAACAAGATAACAGAAAAATATTATACAGAGTTCTATAATAAATACGGATATAATGAATCTCTCGGAGCAGCTGTTAAATCCATAGATTATAAAGACTATGACTATGTAGATGCAATTGAGGTTTTTAATGCCTCTTTAGGTTCTCTTAAGAATTATATAAATGAGCTTGCATCAAGCGACCAGACTCGTTTCAGAGCTGAAAACGGATATACATTTGCAGATATTTCTGCTTCGATTGATACCATAAGAAATGAAGACCTTGACTGGATTTCTTCATACATTTTCCTTAATAATGTTACCAAAGATAAAAAAACCCTTATAGAAAATTATAAATTCAGAATTGAAGAACTGGAAAGAGAAAAAACAATTGCTGAAGAAACGATTGATTCTGTTACTGAATCAATTGAGGTTTATGAAAAGAATGCAATTCTGATATTCAATAATGCAACAGAGGGGGTAAATGCTGAAATTTATGAGTCCTCGGATACATATGACAGCCTTATTTCAAAAAAGCTTTCAGCACAGTCATCATATTCATCATGTGAAGAAAAAATAAAGCTTTATGAAAGCAGAATAAAATCTCTCGAATCAGGCAATTCTGACCAATCAGATATAGAAGCTGTTGAATTACAATTGGATAATGTTTCAGCAAAAATTGATACTCTCCTTGAAACTGCCAGTGAAACATCAAAAGAATATTATGAAGAAAATTATCTGAATAATGCTTATACAGTTTTAGAACCTGCATCATCTTCTGTTATTTCGATAGTTGTATCATCCGTAAAAGATTCTATGAGAAATATAATGGTGTTTGAACTCTTTCTGACAGCTTTGTATTTTACTGTTTCAGCAATTGACGGCTTCAGAAAAACTCCTGAAGGTTCCGGAGCTGAAAGTAAAAAATCAAAGAAAAAATAATCAGTGTTATCAGAAAATATGGAGGATATAAATTAATGGATACTGAAAAGAACATCAGCGTTACATTAAAGCAGCCGGACGAGGATAATGACAGAAAAATTATTATTTCTTTTTCAACCTTGTTTTCAACAGCAAAAAGATTCTTTTTAATATGGGTTATTGCTGCTGCTGTTGTAGCAATGTTTGTAACCGGCATAGTAACGATGCTCAAATCTTATATTACAGATGAGGAAGTAACAGCACTTGTAAGCTTTAATTACAGCGGTGTAGAATCCGGTCTTGATCCCAATGGAAATAAACTGGATGTCAATAAAATCAAAGCGCCGAACATCATAGAATCAGCACTTACAGAACTGAATATTCCATTGAATCATGTGGAAAAAATAAGAAGAAATATATCTGTAGAAGGCGTTGTACCTGATAAAGTAATTGATGAGATTTCAATGTACAGCAGTGTTTATACAAACGGAGGAAGTTCTGCGATTTCAGCTGTTGAGTCAATGCTTGATATTGGTTATTCCTCAACATATTATGTTATAAAATTTGATTACTTCAATACAGAATTTTCCCTGCTTGAAAGCAAACAGATCCTTGATGCTATTCTGAAAAATTATCAGGATTATTTCTTTGTTACATACGGTTATAACAAAACCTTAGGAAATTCGGTTGTTACAGTTGATTATACTGAATATGATTATCCTTCAGCAATTGATGTATTTAATGATACACTTTCAACTCTTGACGATTATGTAAGCAGTCTGGCAGATGTCAGCCCGGGTTTCCGTTCCGGAAAAACAGGATATTCATTTGAAGATCTGAAAATAACAATTGAAACTTTAAAAGATGTTGATTTATACAGTCTTTCATCTTATATTACTCTGAATAATATAACAAATAATAAAGAATATCTTGTTACATATTATGAGTATAAAATTGAACAGCTGGAGCGCGAGAAGAATGTCTACAAGTCAGAGCTTGATTCAATTATAAGTTCCATAGAAAATTATGAAAAGGATAACATGGTCATTTTTGGAAATGGAACTGACGAGGAACAGTCTTATTCAAGAATGTCAGAAAAATATGATGATCTTTTTGGACAGAAAACTTCAAAACAGAGAGAATATTCAAGATGTAAGCAGCAAATTGAATATTATAAAGACAGAAAAGAAGCACTGAACAAAAACAACAGTCAGGCAAATGATGCGGCTAAGGAAGAAACAGAAACCCGTCTTGCAAATATTAATGAAAAAATTAATGGTCTGATTGATGTTGTAAATGAAACTTCAGACGAATATTATGAAAATGTTACATTTGCCAGAGCATATAATATTCTTGTTCCGGCAACAGGTGCAGAGCCGAAAATAGTAACAAAGGATATTCTGATACCGGTTCTTCTCGGAGAAGTACTTATATTTATGATTTACATTGGTACGGTATTTGTTCTGGCTATTATGAAGGATTATAAAGCCTCAAAAGAAACTGAAACCGAAACGGCAGAAAAATAAAACTGAAAAAACTCCTGTGAACTGAAATTTTCACAGGAGTTTAATTTATTCTATGATAATGCTGTTCGGAACTGCCCGGCAATAAGTCGCAAAAGGATATTTTTCTTTAAGTATATCAGCGCATTTCATTGCGCTTTCCTTATCTGGAAAGATACCGAAAACAGAAGAACCGCTGCCGCTCATTACTGAAGTCATGGCACCGTTTTCCATCATCTGCCTTTTCAGATTGGTGACATCTTTCAGGTCTGTTACCATTTCAAAAATGTTTTGGCAGAGTTTACATTTGGAAAGGAATTTCCCCTTGTCAATTGCCTTAAGGAGTTTTTGTGTTTCAGGATGAATTGGTGAAACAAGCCTGTCGATTTTGCTGTAAGCCTCCGGAGTTGAAATGCCGGAGGCACCTTTTGCTATGACCATGTCAACCTTTGGAATATAGCGTATGGACTGTATTTCTTCCCCTATCCCGCGTACATAAGCAGTTCCTCCCACAGTAAAAAACGCAGTATCAGCGCTTACTTTTCCGCCCAGTTCCGTAAGTTTTCTGCCATAAAGACCGGTATCATAGAGCATATTCAAAGCGTAGAGAACCCCTGCACCGTCTGAACTTCCTCCGCCCAGACCAGCCTGCGACGGTATTTCCTTTTCAATATGAATCTGTGCACCGCCGATAATTTTGGTTTCCCGGAAAAAAAGTTCAGCTGCCTTGTAGACAATATTTCTTTTGTCGCATGGCACATCAGGGTCACTGCATGAAATAACGATTTCCGGACTGTCAAGCTTCGTAACAGTTAAGGTATCATAAATGCCGACGCTCTGAAAAATACTTTCTATCTCGTGGTATCCATTGTCATACTTTCCGGTAACATCAAGGGAAAGATTGATTTTGGCAGAGACTTTTAATGTTACAGTATTCATAGTATCATTCCTTCAGATTGTCAATAAATGCCTGAATGCGTTTGAGTGCTTCCATAAGGTGCTTGAGTGAGTAAGCGTAGGAAACTCTTATGAATCCCTCGCCGCTTTGTCCGAAGGCATTTCCCGGAACAACTGCGACTTTCTGGCACTCCAGCAGTTTTTCACAGAATTCTTCGCTGTTAAGACCAGTACTTTTTATGCACGGGAAAACGTAGAACGCACCCTCAGGATTAAAGCAGGTAAGCCCCATTTTGTTAAAGCTTTCCACAAGCAGTCTGCGCCTGATGTTGTATTCAGCAACCATATTTTTAACTTCACGTTCGCAGTGCTGCAAAGCCTCAATAGCAGCGTACTGGCTGATAGTCGGGGAACACATAATAACGTACTGGTGGATTTTGAGTATTTGCTTTACGATTGGTGCAGGTGCGGCAAGATATCCAAGACGCCATCCGGTCATGGCAAAAGCCTTTGAGAAACCGTTTATGAGAATAGTTCTCTCTTTCATGCCGTCAATTTCGGTTATGGAGCAGTGCTTTCTGCCATAGGTAAGTTCTGAATAAATTTCATCAGATAAAATCATGATGTTGGTGTCACGCAGTACCTCTGCAATGCTTTCAAGGTCCTCCCTTGTCATGATAGCACCTGTGGGGTTGTTAGGGAAGGGGAGGATAAGCAGTTTTGTCTTGTCTGTTATCTTTTCACGGAGAAGGTCGGCAGTCAGCCTGAAATTATCCTCAATTCTGGTGTTTATTGTCACCGGAACGCCTCCTGTCAGTTCAACAATAGGAGCGTAACAGACAAAGCACGGTTCAACGATAAGCACTTCATCACCGGGATTTACAAGGGCTCTGATAGAAATATCAATAGCCTCGGAACCACCGACAGTTACAATTATTTCATTTTCAGAGTCGTAGCGCACATTGATTTTTCTCTCTATGTACTTTGCAATTTCAGACCTGAGTTCAGCAAGACCGGAATTTGCGGAATAGACAATTCTTTTTTTCTCCAGAGTGTCAATAGCCGTTTTTCTTACAGACCACGGAGTCTGAAAATCCGGTTCGCCCACGCCAAGACTGATAACATTGTCAACCGTTGAGGCTAAATCGAAAAACTTTCTGATTCCGGACGGCTTTATCTCTTTTATTTTGTCAGATAATACTTCATCATAATTAATCACGGAGCAATAAAACCCCTTTCATCTTTATCTTCATTTTCAATAAAAATACCCTTTTCCTTGTAGGTTTTGAGAATGAAGTGAGTAGTAGTTGAGAGTACCCCCTCAATGGTGGAAAGGCGCTGTGCTACGAAAAGCGCAATGTCCTGAAGATTCTTGCCCTTGACGGTCACAGAAAGGTCGTAAGAGCCTGACATTAACGAAATACTGTCAACCTCGTCATACATCATAATAGTTTTTGCAATCTCGTCAAAGCCACAGTCACGCTGCGGAGTAACTTTCAGTTCAATAATTGCCATAACCATATCTTTGTCTGCAAGGCTTTCGTCAAGTATAACGCTGTAGCCCTTTATTACACCGTTTTGTTCAAGCTTTTCTATCTGTGCCGCAACATCAGCCGGAGTAGTACCCAGCATAGCCGCAAGCTGTTCGTTTGAGAATCTGGCGTTCTGATTTAAAAGCTTTATTAAATCATTCATGTTAATGTCCTCCGTTAAATATTGATAAAATAAGGTTTTCTTTCTTTAAAGTATGCGATTCTGGTAAACCCGGCCTGTGCCGCAATTTCAATGCCCTCTTTGATACCCTTAGCAAGGTCGGCGGTCCTGTGGCTGTCTGAACCCACTGTCAGAATCTCGCCTCCCAGTTCACGGTAAAGCTTTATGTACTGGAGGGAGGGGAAGGTGTCGCCGAATTTCTGGCGCAGACCGGAAGTGTTGATTTCAATGCCTTTTCCATTTTCGATTACAGCCTTGAAAATTTCCCGGATAGTATCCTGATAGGGTGTCATGTCAACGGGAATATTCTGGTTGCCCTGTATATATCGCAGTGCATAGGTTATGTGACCTAAAACATCAAATTTTCCCCACTTTGCAATTCTGAGTATCTCACTGAAATCCTGTTCAAGGAGCGCCGGAACGTTTTCCTGTGAGTAATCCAGAAAAGCAAAATCGTCATGACCGGGCATTTCGTGCATTGACGCTATGACAAAATCAAGCCGCTTGTCGCTGAGGATATGTTCTGTGACTTCCATATCTGCAAGGGGCTGACCAAGTTCAAGTCCGCAGATGAGATTGAATTTACTGCTGTACAAATCCTTTGCGGCTGTAGTTTCAGCCATTGAATTTTCAAAAGCTTTGTTAAAGCCGTAGTCATCATATTTCTGCTCGTAGTCGATTTTGTAGTGGTCTTTTTCATAGAACCTGTTGACTTCACAATGATCTGTAACTGCCATTGCGTCAAGTCCGAGCTGTATCGCTCGTTCACAGCGTTCGATAACGGTATCATTATCGGCGTCGAATGAATTGCGTGTGTGGGTATGACAATCAATAATCATGTGAACCTCCGTTGTAACGGCTGCAAAAGCAGTCAATTTTATGATGTAAAGACAGTGCCGGAAACTAAGCGGCTTATGCCTATAAACATTATATCATAAATACTGCAAAAAAACTACATGAAAATAAGTTTTTTTTATAAATCTTTTTGAAAATTGTGTGATAAAGCTGAAATTATTTGACTTTTATTAGGATTAATGATATTATGTTACATGGAAAAAATTATGGAGGAATTATGAATGCTTGAATTAAAAAATATCAAAAAGACGTACCATGTAGGGGACGTTGAAACAAAAGCACTTGATGATATCAGCGTTTCTTTCAGAAAAAAGGAATTCGTCGCTATTCTGGGAACAAGCGGTTCGGGAAAAACTACCTGCCTTAATATTATAGGCGGACTGGACAGGTACGATTCCGGTGATCTTATAATCAACGGCAAGTCAACTAAGGATTTCAAAGACCGTGACTGGGACGCTTACCGCAACAACAGTATCGGCTTTATTTTCCAGAGTTATAATCTGATAACACATCTGAGTATTGTAGCAAACGTTGAAATGGGTATGACATTAAGCGGTGTTTCAGCGTCAGAAAAGCACAAAAGGGCAATGGAGGCGCTTGAAAAGGTGGGACTCAAAGACCACATACACAAAAAGCCCAACCAGCTTTCCGGCGGACAGATGCAGAGAGTTGCAATAGCAAGAGCGCTGGCAAACGACCCGGATATTCTTTTGTGTGACGAGCCGACAGGTGCGCTGGATACGTCAACAAGCGTTCAGATAATGGATCTTATAAAAGAAGTGGCAGGGGACAAGCTTGTAATAATGGTTACTCACAATCCCCAGCTTGCGGAAAAATACGCAGACAGAATAGTAAGCTTTCAGGACGGAAAAATTATTTCCGACACAAATCCGTACAATGAGCAGGAGGAAACCCGTGAATTTTCACTGAAAAAAACAAGCATGAGCTTTCTTACAGCGTTAAAGCTTTCAGCAAACAACATCAGAACAAAGCTTGGCAGAACATTCCTCACTTCCTTTGCCTCCAGTATCGGTATTATCGGTATAGCAGTAATTTTAAGCCTTTCTGTGGGATTCCAGATGCAGATAGACAAGTTTGAGGCTGATACCCTCCAGCAGATGCCGATAATGATAACACAGCAGAGTATGAGCATGGACGCTGAAACAATGGAAAAGATGAGCAAAGAGGCGACCAAGTATAAGGAGTACCCGGACGAGCAGAAAATCTATGTAATGGATTCCATGCAGGAAACGGTGATGCACACAAACAAGTTTACAGACGAATATCTTGAATATGTGGATAATATTGATAAGGACCTCTGCAAAGGTATGAGCTATTCAAGGCTGGTAAATCTTAACATGATTAGAAAAGACGGTGACCAGTATGTCCCTGTAACAGCAGGAAACATGAATTTCGGTTCTTATCCTGTTTCTCTTAAAGACGAACCTAACTCATTTATGGAAGAACATTATGACGTGCTCTGCGGAAGAATGCCGGAAAATGAAACAGAGCTTATTCTTCTGGTGGACACCAAAAACCGTGTCAATAACACAATTCTGAAAGAACTGGGCTTTGATACTGATTCGACGGAAGAATACAGTTTTGATGATATAATCGGCACTGAAGTAAAGGTTATCATGAATGATGACTATTATGTTACTACTGAGTACGGTACATATACATTCAATACAGATTACAAGGCAATGTATGAGTCTGAAAACAGCATAACTCTTACAGTTGCAGGTATTGTACGTCCAAAAGAGGATTCTCCGACTTCAATGGTGTCAGACGGCGGTGCGCTGGCATACAGCGATGCCCTTGCCCAGAGAGTGATAGACAATGCCATGGATTCTGAAATTGTAAAGGCACAGGAAGATTCAGATGTAAATGTACTGTCAATGGAAACTCTTGACGAGGAAACCAAAAATCAGACTTTAGCATACCTCGGCGGAAACGCAACGCCTTTTATGATTCAGCTTTATCCTTATGACTTTGAAACAAAGGATAAAATGCTTGAATACCTTGATGATTTCAATGAGGGATTTGAAGAGGACGAACAGATAATTTACACTGATATGGCAGGAATGGTTTCCTCAATGTCCAACGGTATCATGGACGGTATCACACTGGTGCTTATCGCCTTTGCCGGAACAAACCTTATAGTCAGCCTTATTATGATAGCGATAATTACATACACTTCAGTTCTTGAAAGAACAAAGGAAATTGGTATCTTAAAGGCACTGGGCGCACGCAAAAAAGATATAACACGAGTTTTCGACGCAGAAACATTTATTCTCGGCGTATGCTCCGGACTTCTGGGTATTATTATCGCAAAACTGCTTACATTCCCGATAAATTCCATAATTTATGCCATGACAGACCTTAAATCAGTGGCACAGCTTAAAGTCAGCCACGCACTGATACTTGTGGGTATCAGTACTGTTCTTACAATTCTCGGCGGTCATATACCGGCAAGAATGGCGGCTAAAAAGGATGCAGTTGAAGCGCTCAGAAGTGAGTAAAAAGTCAGATAAGACTACAGAAATCATAAAAAGAGGGCGAGCACTGGTCGCCCGATTTTTTAACATTCAATTTCCGTATGTCGTTCATGGTATACGGATTTTTTCTTATATAAACTTTACAGCCGCAACAATCAGAAGTACAGCATGAAGTATCATCATCAGCGGAACAGTCAGGGTAAATTTCAGATGCTTTGTCTTGTGCCGGAAAACCCTCATGGCGAAAAATGCGCCGAAACTTCCTCCGGCAAATGCGGCGGCAAGAAGTGTGGCTTCCGGAATGCGCCAGCGGTGGTTTATGGCTTTTCGTTTATCTGCAAAATAAAGAATAAATGTGAAAATATTCATAATAATAAAGTACACAGCAATAAAAATCAGCGGATAATTCATCAGTTTTCCCCCATTTCGTTTTTGTAATTATAGCATTTCTTGTTTCAGATGTCAAATTTTAAAAAAACTATTGACAAAACTGCAAAAATAATGTAATATAAAAGTACAATAAAGGGGAGTAGCCGGCAGTTTAAACTGTTTATACCTCGTCAGTACACGATTGAGTATTTCAATCCGTGGTATATGTAAACGGCAAGACTTTTGTTGAAATCAATTGCTGTACATTTTTCAGTTGGTTTCGACAAAGGTCTTTTTTATTGCCCTTAAAAAAGGAGAATAAAGCATGAATGATTATTTGAAAAGCAAGGAACAGATTTTCAGTGAAACCGGAACATCTGCGGACGGTCTGACAAGTGAGCAGGCAAGGGCAAATGCTGAAAAGTACGGCAAAAATGAGCTTGCAGGGGAGAAAAAGAAAAGTGTATTTGTGATTTTTCTTGAACAGTTCAAGGACTTTCTGGTTATCATACTTATTGCAGCGGCAATTGTATCGGCAATTCTGGGGGATATTGAGAGTACAATAGTAATTCTTGCGGTTATCACCATGAACGCTATTCTGGGTACTGTCCAGACGGTAAATGCGGCAAAGTCCCTTGACAGCCTAAAAAAGCTTTCCGCACCAAACGCTAAAGTCATGAGGGACGGAAATGCAGTGGTTATACCGTCAGCAGACGTAACAGTTGGTGACGTTGTTCTGCTGGAGGCAGGTGACTACATCTGCGCAGATGGACGCATTATTGAAAACGCAAGCCTTAAAGTAAACGAAAGCGCACTCACCGGCGAGAGTCTGAATGTGGAAAAAGAGGACAAGGTATTTGAAAAGGAAGTGCCCCTTGCTGACAGGCTTAACATGGTTTATTCCGGCAGTTTTGTAACCTACGGACGTGCAAAATTTGTTGTTACTGATACCGGTATGAACACCGAAGTCGGCAAAATAGCAGGACTTATCAAAAGCGCCAAGGAAAGAAAAACTCCTTTGCAGGTGAACCTTGACAACTTCGGAAAAAAGCTTTCCATTGGTATTCTTGTTGTATGCGCAGTTGTTTTCGGTCTGAGCGTTTTCAGAGGCGAGGAAATAATGAACGCTTTCCTCTTTGCGGTAGCACTGGCTGTTGCGGCGATACCGGAGGCGTTAAGTTCAATTGTTACTATCGTTCTTTCTTTCGGTACGCAGAAAATGTCCAAGGAAAACGCAATTATCAGAAAACTCCAGGCTGTTGAGGGACTGGGAAGTGTTTCTGTAATCTGTTCTGACAAGACTGGTACCCTTACACAGAATAAAATGACAGTAAAGAAGTTTTTTGTTGACGGGGAAATAATCGATGCCGCAGACGGTCACTTTGACACCGACCATCAGAAACGCCTGCTGCTGAGCAGTATCCTCTGCAACGATGCAGTCTGCAAAGACGGCGAGGAAATCGGTGACCCTACTGAAACAGCACTTGTAAATTTCGGCAGTCGATACAATTTCAACTTTGAGCGTGTCCGTGAAAAATATCCTCGTCTTTCAGAGATACCCTTCGATTCCGACAGAAAGCTTATGACTACTGTCCACAATGTAAACGGCGTTTTAACAATGCTTACCAAGGGCGCAACAGACGTTCTTTTAGACAGAATGATTTTAAGCGATGAGGAAAAGGCGGCAATCAAATCAGCTACAGAACAGCTTTCAGAGCAGGGACTGCGACTTCTTGCCTTTGCGTACAAGGAAATTAAGTCAACAGAAGTTTCTCTTGACGATGAAAACGGTCTTACATTTATGGGACTTATTGCCATGATGGACCCGCCGAGAGAGGAATCTAAGGCGGCAGTTGCCGAATGTATCAGCGCCGGAATAAAGCCGGTTATGATTACCGGTGACCACAAAGTCACAGCGGCGGCTATTGCAAAGGAAATTGGCATACTCAAAGACTTCTCCGAGGCGGCTGAGGGTGCTGAGATAGACGACCTTACAGACGAACAGCTGAAAGAATACGTTCCTACAAAGTCAGTTTATGCGAGAGTTTCTCCGGAGCATAAGATAAGAATTGTCAGAGCATGGCAGGAGAGGGGAAATATTGTTGCCATGACCGGTGACGGTGTAAACGATGCTCCGGCTCTCAAACAGGCTGATATAGGCGTTGCTATGGGTATTACCGGTACTGAGGTTTCAAAGGACGCCGCATCAATGGTTCTTGCGGACGACAACTTTGCAACTATCGTAAAGGCAGTAAACAACGGCAGAAACATCTACGCAAACATCAAGCGTTCAATTCAGTTCCTGCTTTCAGGCAATACAGCCGGAATACTTGTGGTGCTTTTCGCATCTCTTGCGGCACTGCCTGTTCCGTTTGCGGCAGTACACCTGCTGTTTATCAATCTGCTGACTGACTCTCTTCCGGCAATAGCACTGGGACTTGAACCCCACAGCAAGGACGTTATGAAACAAAAACCCCGTCCGATAAATGAATCAATTCTCACAAAATCATTTATGCTTAGTATTGTTACCGAGGGAATTATTATTGCGGCTGCAGCCGCAGCCTGTTTCCTGTTCGGACTTAAAACCTCTGACGCAGTTGGAATGACAATGGCATTTGCAAGTATCTGTCTTTCAAGACTTATCCATGGCTTTAACTGCAAGTCTGAAGATCCGGTACTGTTTACAAAGAAGTTTTTCAATAACAAGTTTAACTTTGCGGCATTCGGAATTGGTCTTGCACTGCTTTGCGCAGTACTTTTCATTCCGGGACTTTCAGGACTTTTCAAGGTAGCAGAACTGACAGGCGTTCAGATAGGAATGATTGCAGGAACATCAGTGGGTACAATGCTTGTGATACAGCTTTTAAAGCTTGTAAAGAAGATTCTGAGAAAAGGTTGATTTTGGTAATTCACCATTGACATATTTTCAGAAAAACAGTATAATAATAACAAAGGAGCATACCCGATAGACGGTCGCTCCCGAATTTCAGGTTAACAAAATAGTCGCCCTATCGGCAAGCAGGGCGGCTATTTCCTTTTATCAGTCCGTGACCGGACAGGACAAATCGGGTTTCACTTATGTGGAATCCGTTTCTTTTTTATACGACCGGCAGACTTAAAACGTAATATGTAGGTGATTTGCTAAAAAATTGATTTCCGTACAAAAATTCTCCAACAGCTTGCAAAATCTTCCGAAGTGTGATATAATATAATGTAAATTCTTAAATAAGCATAAACTAAAAATAATAAAACTGTATGCTATTTGCAGTATTGCACAAAAAACAATGCTTATTTGATAGATTTGTTATATTAACTGCTATTTTTAAGGAGTGCTGAACAATGAAATTAACCGACATGGACAAAGGCGGTATTCTTGCTCTTAAAAATCAATGGGACGAAGAGTACAAAAGCTTTAAGGCAATGAATCTTAAGCTTAACATGGCAAGAGGAAAGCCCTCTCCGGAACAGCTTGACGTAAGCATGGATATGCTCAATATTCTGGACGAAAAAAGCGTTCTTGACGGCATAAACGGAGATGATTACCGCAATTACGGATTACTTGACGGCATTCCCGAAGCAAAGAAGATTTTTTCCGATATGCTGGGGGTTTCTGAGGACGAGATTATAATCGGCGGAAACGCAAGTCTTAACCTGATGTATGATATAATTGCTGATTCATATGCTTTCGGTGTGAACGGTTCAAAGCCGTGGTGCAAACTTGACAAGGTGAAATTTCTGTGTCCTGTTCCGGGATATGACAGACACTTTGCTATCTGCGAAAAATTCGGTATTGAAATGGTAAATGTACCGACTGATGAAAACGGTCCGAATATGGATATGGTTGAAAAGCTGGTTGCTGAGGATGACTCAATAAAGGGTATCTGGTGCGTACCGCAGTATTCCAACCCGACAGGCTACGTTTACAGTGATGAAACAGTAAAGAGATTTGCAAATCTTTGCCCTAAGGCAGAGGATTTCAGAATTTTCTGGGATAACGCTTACTGTATTCACCATTTAACAGACAATCCGAGAATGATTCTCAATATTCTTGACGAGTGCAAAAAGAACGGCAAGGAAAATATGGTTTATATTTTTGGTTCAACATCAAAGATTACTTTTTCCGGTGCAGGCGTTTCAGCTGTTGGTTCAGGCAAGGACAATATTGCATATATCAGGAAAAATATGGGTATCAGAACTATCGGCTATGACAAGATAAATCAGATGCGCCATGTGCTGTACTTCAAGAGTTATGACGGGCTTCTTGAACACATGAAAAAGCATAAGGCAATCATTGCACCTAAGTTTAAGGTGGTTCTGGACACCCTCGAAAAGGAAATTGCACCTCTTGGCATAGGCAGCTGGACAAAGCCGGAGGGCGGATATTTCGTTTCCTTTGATTCACTTCCGGGCTGTGCAAAGAGAATTGTTGAACTTTGTAAAGAAGCAGGTGTAACACTTACTGGTGCCGGCGCTGCATTTCCTTACGGAAAAGATCCGGAGGACAAGAACATCAGAATTGCTCCGACTTATCCGACTGTTGATGAACTCCAGAAAGCTATGGAAATATTCTGTCTGAGCGTTAAGATTGCAAGTGCCGAATTGTATCTGAAATAAGTTGTATTGTATAAAAAAGCTATGTCACGTTATGCGGCATAGCTTTTTGTTTTATCTTAAAGACTGCTCTGGTCTGAACCCATATCAGGCGGCGTCATACCGCCGTGTCCGAATCCGTCGGGAGGAGTCATACCATTTCCGAACCCGTCCGGCGGTGTCATACCATTTTCATTGCCGTCGGGAGGTGTCATGTCCTCCGGCATTTCACCCTGAAAATCCTGACTGCCGTCCTGCATGAAATCCTTTCTGCCGCCCATACCGCCGCCCATTGTACCCAATGTGCCTGTTCCTGCCTGTGTTACGACTGAACTGGCAGTTACTGTTTCAAGAAGAGTGCCGCCGGAATAATTTCCGCTGCTGTAAAGACCGTCTGTTTCAGTGCCCGAACAGCTTCCGCCGTAATAAACGCTGTATGTTCCGTCCTGTTTGATTTCAGGAGTGCTGATAATCACAGAAGAATAGGTCTTTGACGGCGAATATGTGATAATACTGTTACCATTTTCATCTTGCAGACTTACCAGTGAACCTGCCTCCTGTGACTGCTCAAAGCTTACCGCAACTGAATACTGTGTTGAGGTATCAGACGGAGTTTCAGCCATTCCGGAACTTCCGGCAGCAATAAGTATACCGCCGTTTACATTGATTTCAGTACCGGAATCAAGAGCACCGTTGCCGTCGTTGACAGGACCGTCGACAAGAGTTGTACCGCCGTTTATGTTCATAACGCCGTTTGAATCAAGACCGTCACCGCCTGCGTCAACGTAGATGTAGCCGCCGTTGATGTTAAGAATGCAGTTTTCGGAAACGTCACCGAAACCACCTCCCATACCTCCGCCGAACTGTGCGGCAGTATCGGTATCAGAAGAACCCTCACTTGCATTAAAACCGTCATCACTTGCGGTCAGATGTATTGTTCCGTCATTAATGTTTATAACAGTAGATTCAATACCCTCGTATGACTTAAGGATTGTTATTTCACCGCTGTTTATATCAAGCTGGCTGCCTGCGTGAATACCGTCATCACCGGAAGAAAGGTTAAGCGTTCCGCCGTTTATCTCCGCAGTTTCATTTGAATGAATGGTATCATCTGCGCAGTCAGCAGTAATATTTCCGTCATTGATTATAAGAGAGCGTCCGGCTTTAAGACCTTTTTCACTGTCTTCTGTCTGATTTGCGTTGCCCTCTGCCATCATTCCTCCTCTGCCGCCGAACATCTGATTGTCTGAAACGGCATTTTCAGAACTGGTGTTTCCCGCACCACTGCCTGTTTTAATGTTAAAAGTACCGCCGTTTACAATCAGATCAGTTTCAGCCTGTACTGCATCCTGCGCTGCGGTAATGTTAAATTCTCCGCTTTCAATGGCAATATAACCCTTGTCAGTTTCCTCGGCGTTGGAGGATTTCAGACCGTCACTCTGCGAATCGGCAGTAATAACTGCGTCCATTACAGCAAGAGAGTCCTTGCCCTTGACAGAATTGCCGACAGAGGTTACATTCAGCGTGATACCGCTTATTCTGAGGTCGTTTTTGATTGCAAGACCCTCGTTGTAATTGGCGGTAAGATTAAGAGTGCCGCTTCCGTTTACGGACAAATCGTCCTTGCTGTAAATAACTGCGTCCGGCTCATTTTCGTCAGCGGTTTCATAGACGTAATTTGCGGAATCAGTCAGACTGTTTTCTCCGCAGACTGTTATTACCGCATTGTCCGAATCCTCAATAAAAACAGGGGAGGAGTCGGAACATGAAATGTTTACACCGTTTAATACTATGTGGACTTTTTCTTTTGTACTGACATATATCTGTCCGTCATCAAGAGTACCGCTGAAAACGTAAGTACCGCCTGATGTGATACTGATTTTCCTGTCGGCAAAATCAGCACCGTTTCCCTTTATATCAGCGTTGCTGCCGCTTAATACAATTTCTGCGTCAGGATTATCAAATGAAGTGTCAAGGTCGTCTGCGTCAAAGTATTCCGAATTTGTATCTGTAGTGCTGTTGGGTTCAGCTTCGGAAGAATTTGCAACAGTATCGGCTGTAATTGACTGAGAAGAAGACGAGTCAGCTTCTGAAACAGACGAGCTGTCTGCCGATTTATTGCAGCCAGTAAAAGAAAGCATTAATATTGCTGTAACAACAGCGGAAAGTTTTTTTAATTTGTTCATGAAATCACACCCTGAATAATAAATTATTCCCCCTGGTGATTCTTTTTATCTTTTGACTTATTATCTCATATAAATGTGGTTGTTTTGTGAAATCCGGAGAAAAAGTACGTGACCGTACAGGAGTCCGTGACCGGACAGGACAATTCGTTGTCAGTTTTGCGGTATTGTTTTCTTTACGTCACGACCGGCAGCCGGACGCAAAAAAACGGCAAAACAAAAGCCTGAGAAATAATTCCCAGGCTTAAATTTTTCTATAACTTATTCAAAAAGTGCTTTAAGAGACTGAACCTGTTCTTCAAGCTTGCCGGCAGTCATTTCAGCGTCAGAGGATATCTCTGCATTCTGCTGTACAACATTTGAAATTTCAAGCATACTTTGTGAAATCTGCGTAAATGCCACAGACTGTTCGTCCGCCGCAACAGCAATACCGTCAATCAGCTTGTTGCTCTCGGTGACTTCCTGAATCATTGAACGGATACTTTCGGCTGTTTCATCAGCAATTCTTGTTCCGTATTCCACAGACTGTCTTGTTTCCTCGATGAGTGCGGCTGTACCCTTTGTGGATTCTGCACTCTTGTTGGCAAGTGTTCTTACCTCGTCTGCAACAACGGCAAAGCCTTTTCCGTGCTGTCCTGCACGAGCTGCCTCAACGGCAGCGTTAAGAGCAAGGATGTTTGTCTGGAAAGCAATGTCATCAATAGTTCTGACAATGTTGCTGATTTTGTTGGAACTTTCTTCGATTTTCTGCATTGCTTTCTGCATTTCACCAAGCTTTTCAGCTCCTGCGTTAAGATACTGTGCAGCCTCGTTTGAGATGTTGCTTGCGTTCTTTGCTGACTCTGCACTGTCCTTAATCTGCTTTGAAATAGTAGTGAAAGAGGCGGAGAGTTCCTCGATAGTTGCCGCCTGAACAGAAGAACCGGCAGAAATTTTCGAGGCAACATTTTTCATTTCTGCGGACTGAACACTGATATCCGTTGAAATACTGCTGATTTCTTCAAAGAGGTGCTGCTGTTCGTCTGTAAGCTTGACAGTTTTATCCATATTGCTTTTGATGTTTGCAAGCATTGAGTTAATGCCGTTACTGAGTTTTTCGTATTCAGGACAGGTCTTCACATCAACTTCGGCGTCTAAATCACCGGAAGAAATGGTTTCCATAGTGGAGAGGATTTTGTTAATGCCGTTGATGATTACTTTCTGTAACATAGAATTGATAAGTAAGATTATTATAATAAGCATAATAATCGTTGCACCTGCAAAGAAGAATACCAGTGATACACTGCCGCTGTAGACCTCGCTGCTGGGCAGTGCAGTAATAATTTTGTACTGGTCGTTTTCACCAACACAGCAGTAGATGAGTTCTCCCTTAATTTTCTGGGAGACCATTTTGCCGCTTTTTGCATTGAGCAGTTTGTCGGTGATTCCAGCCTCTTTTGTTGTGAGACCGATAAGTGATTCGTCAGGGTAGTACGCTAAAGTGTTATCCTCTTTTGAAACAGCAAAAACATAGCCTTTGCTGCCAACTGTGAAATCTTCAAGGACACTGCCGATACTGTTTTTTTCCACCTGAGCCTGTAAACGGTCAGGAGTAACGCCTATCTGAACGATACCAGTCTGGTCGATTCTTGCAACGCTGACATACTGAAAGAGTTTACCTTCTGCACCGTTTGGCTGCGGGTCCTGAGCAATTTTAATGGACGGATCATCAAGGATAGGCATAAATTCCTTAGCCTGGTCGCTTGATGCGAAGTCAAAGCCGAAGTAATCGGGAACAGTACCCCACTGGATAATGCCCTTATCGTCAGTAACATGAAGTTCGTCAACGTCAAGCATTCCGGCAATTTCAGAAAGCTTTGCGGAATCTTCAATAATAGTCGGGTCAAGGGCAATCATTTCAGCGAAAGCATCTGCTTTGGCAATGAAGTCCGAACCCAGCTGACTGGTCAGTTCTTCGAGTTCTGCGTCGTTTGTTTCAAGTTTTTGTGTGACGTCGTCAATACGTGCGGTGAGAGTTGCGCAGGCGTTTTTCTGCATAAGGTTTGTCTGAACCAGAAATACTACTACTATCATAAAGACCAGTGCAATAGCGCTTGCTGTAAAGATACGTTTGTTTATTATTTTTTTCATATAAAACCCCCGGAATTTATATTATATGACATATCATAGCATAAAATCGAAGTTTTTTGGCTATGATTGTCCGATATGCAGGGAGCAAATCTCTGATTTGCGTATCTGCAAGGACATTTAATAGATTATAATAAATGTTTACATTTATTATAGCATATTTCGACAATAAAGTCAATAATATTGTGAAAATTTTCTAAAAAAATTGCTTAAAACCTATAAATTATGTAGTGTTTGAATAAAAGTAGTAATAAATACTGTTTTGTATCCGACATTATTTTACATAAACTTGACATTGTCCGGAAATTATGGTATAGTATATTTTGAAAAACAATTGTATTTCATGGGTGGACTTTATAGTAAACGACAAATATATCTGGCGTTTGCTATTTGCCAATACCGCACGCAGCGAACTAAAGTGAGCGAATGTGCGAGGCATTTCAAATTTGTTTTTATAGTGAATGTCAAATTATTTTTTACGTTAACTATAAAATCATTCAATAGGAGCTGCAATGAATAAATCACATTTAATAGTTGTTGATTCATCAGTATTGCCGGAAGTTATTTTAAAGGTCCTTCAGGTAAAAAAGATGCTTGCAAACAAGGAGGCAAAAAGTTCTGCCGCCGCCTGCAAGGAAATAGGAGTTTCAAGGAGCGCATACTATAAATACCGTGACTGCGTTTATTCCTATGAAGAAAAGCTGATGCAGAAAATCATTACACTTTATATGCTTCTGAAGGACGAGCCGGGGGTGCTTTCAAGCGTGCTGGTTTCTCTTCATAATTTAAATGCCAATATACTGACAGTCAATCAGAGCATACCTATTGACGGAGTGGCAACGGTTACAATTTCGCTGAGGCTCAACGAAAGCTTTGATGAGGCTATAGCCATGAAATCAATTATTGCTGAATTAAGAGGAGTTGTAGATATACAGCTTCTTTCAGGAGAATAATATTTTTCGGAGGATTTTATGTCAAAATTTGCAGTTTTAGGATATGGTGTAGTAGGCTCTGGTGTTGTAGAGCTGTTTTACAAGAACAGGGAAAAGATTCAGAAAAGAGCCGGAGATGAAATGGATGTCAAGTATATTCTTGATATAAGGGATTTTCCGGACAGTCCTTATAAGGACAAGTTTGTGAAAACTATTGATGATATAGTTAACGACCCGGAAATAAAGGCTGTTGCTGAGTGCATGGGCGGTGTTGAACCGGCGTTTACATTCTCAAAAAAGTGCCTTGAAAAGGGTATCAGCGTTTCAACTTCAAACAAGGAACTTGTTGCGGCAAAGGGTGATATTCTTCTTGCACTGGCAAAGGAGCACAACTGCAATTACTTCTTTGAGGCAAGCGTCGGCGGTGCTATTCCGATTATCAGACCGCTTCACAAGTGCCTTGCAGCCAACGATATTGACAGCGTTGCCGGTATATTAAACGGTACTACAAACTTTATTCTCACAAAGATGATAAATGAGGGCATGAAGTTCGACACAGCCTTAAAGCTTGCACAGGAGTTAGGTTATGCTGAAAAAGACCCGACTGCTGACGTTGAGGGACACGACGCCTGCCGCAAGATATGCATTATTTCTTCTCTTGTCTACGGCAGACACGTTTATCCGGACAGCGTACACACAAAGGGTATTTCCGACATCAAGCTTGAGGACGTTCAGATAGTAAACAAGTGGGGCGGTTCTATCAAGCTTATCGCAAAGGTTTCAGAACTTGAAAACGGCAAGATTCTTCCACTTGTTATGCCTATGGTGGTGCCTTTTGACAACCTCATTTCAAGAGTTGACGATGTTTTCAATGCAGTACTGGTTTCAGGCAACGGCATTGACAAAACTTTATTCTACGGCAGAGGCGCAGGAAAGCTGCCGACAGCCAGCGCAGTACTGGGAGATGTGATTGATTCTGTAAAGCACGACAGAACAGTATTTTCACAGTCATGGGAGTCTGTCAGCGACAATTCATTCGTTGAGGACTGGCACAATTACAAGGCTCCGGTTTATTTCAGAGTTGACACAGATGTTACTGATACAGTAAAATTTGTCAAGGAAAACTGTCCTGAAAACTGCGAACTGGTTGACGCACCAAACGGTCAGCTTTGCTTTATCACACCAGTTGTTTCCATTGCTGACGCTGAAAGTCTGAAGGACAAGCTTGAATCAGCAGGAGCAAAGGTTGTATCAATGATACCTGTTCTTAAATAATAATAGTATGACTTTACGGCACTGCCTGTCCAAGAATTTTCAGGCAGTGCTTTTTGTTTAAAGGAATGATAGAATGAAAAGATTTGCCGCCGGAATACTCGCCCATGTCGATTCCGGAAAAACCACCCTTTCAGAGGCTTTGCTTTACAGTGCCGGAGAGATACGCACCCCCGGACGTGTTGACCACCGCAACACCTTTCTTGACACCAATCACCTTGAACGTGAAAGAGGGATAACGATTTTTTCAAAGCAGGCGGAGATAAAGTTCAGGGATATGGAAGTGACCCTCCTTGACACTCCCGGACACGTTGATTTCTCCCCCGAAACTGAAAGAACTTTGCAAGTGCTTGACTATGCAATACTTGTCATAAGCGGTACTGACGGCGTTCAGAGCCATACGGAAACGCTGTGGCATCTGCTGATAAAATACAGAGTGCCAACCTTTATTTTTGTAAACAAGATGGATTTAGCCGGCGCTGACAGGGAAAATATCATGTATGAGCTGAAAAAGAGCCTTGACTACCGCTGTGTTGACTTTATGAACACCGACAGGGAGGACTTCTTTGAAGAACTTGCCGAGTGTGACGAGAAGATAATGCAGGATTACCTTGAAAAGGGTGAAACAGATGACAGTGTGATTGCACAGGCAGTGGGGAAGCGCAGGATTTTTCCATGCTGTTTTGGTTCGGCACTGAAAATGAACGGTGTGGAAAGGTTTGTTGAAGTATTTTCAAAGTACACAAAAGGCTTTGAGGGAAAAAATGATTTTGGTGCAAAGGTGTTCAAGATTTCTGAGGACGAACAGGGAAACAGGCTTACTCATCTTAAAATAACCGGCGGCACACTGAAAGTAAGAACTATGCTTGAAAGCCGTGAGGGAGCGTCAGAGCAGTGGGCGGAAAAGGTAAATCAGATAAGGGTGTACAGTGGCGAAAAGTACCGCACTGTTGACGAGGCGACTGCCGGAATGGTCTGCGCTGTTACTGGTCTTACCAATACGTTTTCCGGCGAGGGACTGGGGGCTGAACCGGATTCGGAAACGCCAGTCCTTGAACCGGTTCTGACTTACCGCATAGAGCTTAAAGACGGTACACCGGAGCATATCGCAGTGGCAAAACTTAGAAAGCTTGAGGAGGAAGAACCCCAGCTTCACATCATCTGGAACGAACAGCACAGGGAGATACACGCCCAGCTTATGGGTGAGATACAGCTGGAGATACTGAAAAGCATTATTTCTGAGCGGTTTGGTATGGAAGTTGAGTTCGGGCAGGGGAGCATTGCCTATAAGGAAACTATTGCCGCACCAGTCGAGGGAGTCGGTCACTACGAACCTCTTAAACACTACGCAGAAGTACATCTTATCCTTGAACCCCTTGAGCGTGGAAGCGGACTGAAATTTGACACCGACTGCCGTGAGGACAGCCTTGATAAAAACTGGCAGAGGCTTATCCTTACTCACCTTGAAGAAAAGGCTCATGCCGGAGTGCTGACCGGTTCGCCCATAACCGATGTGAAAATCACCCTTGCCGCCGGAAAGGCACACCAGAAACACACCGAGGGGGGCGATTTCCGTCAGGCTACCTACAGGGCAGTAAGGCAGGGACTGAGAAGTGCCGAAAGCGTTCTCCTTGAACCGTGGTATAATTTCCGGCTTGAAATACCAGCTGAAAATATCGGCAGGGCAATGTCTGATTTGCAGAGAATGAACGCTGACTATGAGCCTGCTGAATCTGACGGACAGACAGCGGTGATTACGGGCAGTGCGCCTGTTGCGGAGATTGGCGGGTATCAGTCGGAGATAAACTCCTACACCCACGGCAGAGGACGGTTTGTCTGTTCCCTCAAAGGCTATGAGCCTTGCCGCAACGCTGAGGAGATAATTGAAAAAATCGGTTATAACTGCGACAGCGACGTTGAAAATACTGCGGATTCCGTTTTCTGTTCTCATGGGGCTGGATTTGTGGTGAAGTGGGACGAGGTGAAAAACTATATGCACCTTGAAAGCGTACTGAAACCGGAAAAGCCGGAAGATACTCCCGAAGAAAATCACAGACGTGCCGAAAGCTACTGTTCACGGCTTGCCACAGACAAGGAGCTTATGGAGATTTTTGAGCGCACCTACGGCAAAATAAACCGTGAGCCGAGAGAGGCGTTCAGGAAAAAAATAAGGCGTGAGCCGGAGAGTACCGCAAAGGTCAGACCGCTTCCGAAAGGTCCGGAATATCTGCTTGTGGACGGCTACAACATCATTCACGCATGGGATAATCTGGGCAAAACTGCAAAGGATAATCTTGACCTTGCAAGAAGTCAGCTGATAAATACGCTGTGCAATTATCAGGCGTTCAGACAGTGTGTGTTGATACTGGTGTTTGATGCATACAAGGTCAGCGGAAGTCCGGGAGAGGTGGAGAAGTACCACAACATCAATATTGTCTACACAAAAGAAGCTGAAACTGCGGATATGTACATTCAGAAGATAACCAATGAACTGGGTAAGGAACATAAAGTACGTGTGGCGACTTCGGACGGTGCGGAACAGCTTATTATACTGGGAAACGGTGCTTACAGGGTTTCAGCGTCGGAGTTTTACGAGGAAGTCAAAGCGGTGGAACGTGCCATAAGAGAGTACATTGACAACTGAACGGAGGTACTATGGAAAATCAGATGATTGAAAAGGAAAGCGAATACAGGGCAGTCCTCATAAGTGCGGACACAGGCGAATTTGATGCGGAGCTTTCCATAAGGGAACTGGAAGAACTGGCGCAGACTGCCGGAGTTGAAACGGTTTTTTACTCGATTCAGAAAAGACCGGCTTATGACAGTGCCACCTGTGTAGGTGCAGGCAGACTGGAAGAAATAGCAGAGAACGTGAAAAGCATGGACATAAACCTTGCAATTTTCGACTGCGAGCTGACCGCCAACCAGACTAAAAACATTGAAAATATCCTTGATGTACAGGTCATCGACCGCACCACTCTTATCCTTGACATTTTCGCCCAGAGAGCGCTTACCAGAGAGGGAAGAATACAGGTGGAGCTTGCGCAGAACAAGTACAGGCTTGCCCACCTTGCCGGACGGGGCGTTGAAATGTCAAGACTTGGCGGCGGTATCGGTACAAGAGGTCCGGGCGAGTCAAAGCTTGAAACGGACAGACGTCACATAAGAACACGCATTGAAACACTTACAGAACAGCTGAAAAAGCTTGAAAAGCGCAGAGAACTTCACCGTGCAAGGCGCAAAAAGGACAACATTCTGACAGGCGCAATTGTGGGGTACACAAACGTGGGGAAGTCAACATTGCTCAATGCCCTGACTGACGCCGGAGTACTTGCGGAAAACAAGCTTTTCGCAACCCTTGATATTACATCAAGAATGCTGGAACTGCCCGATGGAAGAAGTATAATGCTTGTGGACACAGTCGGACTGATACGCAGACTGCCGCATCAGCTTGTGGAGGCGTTCAAGAGTACTCTTGAAGAAGCGGCAAGTGCTGATATTATCATAAATATTATAGACATAAGCGCCGAGGACGGTCTTGAACAGGCGGACGTCACTGACTCTCTGCTCAACGACTTAGGCTGTGCTGACATACCGAAAATCCGTGTTTTCAACAAGGCTGACAGGATGGAAAACGCTGAAAACATTCCCCATGACGAAAAGACAGTCATAATATCAGCTAAGAATAAGACCGGTTTTGACTCACTGCTTGAATGTATCGCAAAAAATCTGCCCGAAACCGCAGTGCGCCGGAAATTCCTTATCCCCTATGACAAAACATCAGTTATCGGAGCAATCCGCACAGAGGGAAAGATTTTTTCTGAAGAGTATACACCGGAGGGTACGCTGATAGATGCTCTTGTTGATGTAAAACAGCTGTATCTTGTAGAAAGTTATACTGTTAATGAGTGAGCATTTCAAAAGAAGTGCTCATTTCTTTAATAAATAAAGTTTCAGGCAATAATTTCTTTTTATTTGTTACAGCAACTTTACAAGTTGCAGAAAATGTTGTATAATATAAAGAGTTGTACTACTGTATTTTCAGCCGGAATACAGGAAAAAATTATACAGGCTGAGAATGGAGCTTTAATATGAATTATTCTCCAAAAGAAATATTAAGTTTTGTGGAAGAAAATGACGTTAAATTTATCAGACTGACATTTACTGACATTTACGGTCAGCTTAAAAATATTGCAATTATGCCCGACCAGCTTTCACACGCTTTTGAACACGGCATTGCCTTTGACGCAACAACCCTTGCAGGCTGTCATTCCGACCTTCTGCTTTTCCCGGATATATCAACTCTTTCGGTACTGCCGTGGCGTCCTAAGTCGGGAAGAGTTATCAGATTTTTCTGCAATATCAGATGTACTGACGGCACTCCCTATAAGGGCGACCTTAGAGCAGAGCTAAGCAATTACATTGAAAAAATGCGACAGAAGAGCTACTCCTGCGAGATCGGTACAAAATGTGAATTCTACCTTTTCAATACCGACGACGATGGAGAGCCGACAAAGGTTCCCCACGACCGTGCAGGCTATCTTGATATTGCACCGCTGGACAAGTGCGAAAATGTAAGACGTGAGATTTGCCTTTCTCTTGAAGAAATGGGATTCAATCCCCAGAGTTCAAGGCATACCCACGGTCCGGGACAGAATGAGATAGACTTTATCAGAAGTGACGCTCTTACTGCGGCAGACAATATGGTATACTATAAGACAGTAGTAAAAAATGTTGCCGCACAAAACGGTCTTTATGCGACATTTATGCCTAAGCCTATTGAGAAAAAACCGGGCTGCGGTCTGCATATAAGCATTGCTGTCAAAGACGGTGGAGAGTTCCTGTTTTCGCCGTCTGCTGAAAAACAGACTGAAAAGGGAAGCCACTTTATTGCCGGTATCTTGAACAGGATTCGTGAGATAACCTGTTTCCTGAATCCGATAACAAATTCCTATAAGAGATTTGGTGAAGACTTTGCTCCGAAGTATGTAAACTGGTCCTTTGAGAACCACTCTCAGCTTATCAGAATACCTTATACTGCCGGAGGAAAGCACCCGAGAATTGAGATTCGTTCAGCTGACGCTGCCTGCAATCCGTATATTGTGTTCAAGCTGTTGCTTGCCGCAGGTTTTGAGGGCATTGAAAATCGTGAAGTACTGGGAGAAGATACCTTTACAAATTCTGCTACTGGTAATTTTGCCGAACTGCCTTCCTCACTTGAAGAGGCAATAGAGCTTGCAAAGTCCAGTGAATTTGTTAAGAGAAATCTTGCACCGGAGATACAC
>JALEVO010000049.1 GCA_022788225.1 Oscillospiraceae bacterium
TGATATAATTGCCCGATATGCAGGAAGCAAATCTCTGATTTGCGTATCTGCAAGGGCATTAAAATAAATTATAATAAATGCTTTGCATTTATTATATCATAAAATCGCAGATTTTTGATATAATTGCCCGATATGCAGGGAGCAAATCTCTGATTTGCGTATCTGCAAGGGCATTAAAATAAAATATAATAAATGCTGCGCATTTATTATATCATATATCTCATAAAAGAAAATTTTTATTTTCAGCAAAAAACACATTATTTTTACAAACAATACTCTAAATAAAGTCAGGTATAATGAAAATATCAGCTTTATAATATTGCCGCCAAATTACCAAGAGAATCCTCTGAGTTTATTCAAAAGGATTCTACAATATAAACTGTTTTATAAAAACCAACTACATACTCCTTGCGTTTAATTAGAATAAAACATTTTATGTAAAATTAAGCCGATGACATATCTTGTTTAGTAATATCTATGTGAAATTAGCAGATATGTAATAAAAAATGTTTTTTATTATTGCGCTTGACAAACGCCGTTTTCGTATGGTATACTGTATGTAGTTAGCAATTACTAACCACATGGAGGTGAAATAATGAGTGTAGTAGTAGTAGGCGGAAACGACCGTATGGCGACAAGATACAAGGACATCTGCAAGGAGTATAATTGTAAAGCAAAGGTATTTACCCAGATGCCGTCAGACTTTGAAAACAAGCTTGGCACTCCTGATCTGATGGTTGTATTTACAAATACCTGTTCTCATAAAATGGTGAGCAGGGTAAATCAAAAGTCAAGAAAGCATGATATTCCTGTTGTGAGGATACATAGTGCAAGTGCGACGGCGCTTAAAAATGTCCTTGCTCAATACTTCTGACAACGAACTTGGAAAATGCATTGAACCTTGCAAGACGCTGGCAGAATAATATATATTTTTGATACATAGTTACCCTTTGCTAACTACATAATTTGTGCAACTGTACAAATTTAGGAATACTACTTGACAAATCATAAATAAAAGCGTATCATAATCAAAGGGTTAGCGAAAACTAACCCTTTGATTATTGAAATGAAGTTAGCCTGAACTAATACGAAAAAGGGGTGAATTTATGATGCCACTTACACTTGCAGAAACAGGGGAGGAAAATATAATAAAAAAAGTCGGCGGAAATCCCGACACAAGAAAATTTCTTGAAAACTTAGGCTTTGTTGCCGGAGGAACGGTGACGGTTATAAGCGAAATAGGCGGAAATGTTATCGTTAATGTCAAGGATTCAAGAGTTGCCGTTTCAAAGGAAATGGCTTGTAAAATCATGGTTTGAGGTGATATGAAATGAAAAGTGTAGGTACAGAAATTATTGAAACTGAACGACTTCTGCTGCGGAGATTTGTCCGTACCGACTGTTCCGATATGCTTAGATATTGGGTTGCCGATAAGCGGGTACAGCCTTCATACGGTGAGCCAGTGTATTCCACTGTGGAAGAAGTTAACGGTCTTCTGGATAAATATATATCGTCATATGACGACAACTTTTATTATCGCTGGGCAGTCATTGAAAAGAAAAGTGACTGCTGTATTGGTCAGATTGCGTTCTTTCTAATAGACCGAAAAAATCATTTTGCAGAAATTGAATACTGCATTGGCGTTGATTTTCAGCGTCGGGGATATGCTACGGAAGCTACAAAAGCAGTTATCAAATTCGGTTTTGAAAGGGCTGAATTTCACAAGGTACAAATCTGTTGCAGAGCGAACAATCTTCCGTCAAAACGAGTGATAGAAAAGTCTGGCTTTACCTATGAGGGTTCACTTCGTGATTACTTTTTTATTGAAGGACAGTATTATGACAGACTTTACTATTCGATTTTGCGTGACGAATACTATAATATCTGGAGGGATAAAAATGTCAACACTTAAAGATGCAAAAATCGGTTCAACCGTAACGGTGAAAAAACTGGTCGGTGGGGGAGCAGTAAAACGAAGAATCATGGATATGGGCATAACAAAGGGTACTGAAATTTACGTCCGCAAGGTTGCACCCTTAGGCGACCCTATTGAAGTTACCGTTCGTGGCTATGAGCTTTCATTGAGAAAAGCAGATGCTGAAATGATAGAAACGGTTTGATTTTTTGCTATTAAGTTAGTCCTAACTAACTTTAGAAAGGATTATTGTTATGGAAAAAAGAATTGCGCTTGCAGGAAATCCGAATGCAGGTAAAACAACGCTTTTCAACGCCCTCACGGGTTCAAACCAGTTCGTTGGAAACTGGCCGGGAGTTACCGTTGAGAAAAAAGAGGGAAAGCTTAAAGGTCACAAGGATGTTATTATTACTGATCTTCCGGGAATCTACTCTCTTTCTCCCTATACGCTTGAAGAAGTAGTTGCGAGAAATTATCTTATCGGCGAACGCCCTGACGCTATACTTAACATTATCGACGGAACTAACCTTGAACGAAACCTTTACCTTACAACTCAGCTTGTTGAACTGGGAATACCCGTTGTCTGTGCTGTAAATATGATTGATGTTGTACGCAAAAACGGAGATAAAATCAACATAGAACAGCTTTCAAAGGAGCTTGGCTGTAAGGTAGTGGAAATTTCCGCTTTAAAGGGTACGGGCATAAACGAAGCAGCAAGTGCGGCAGTTGAAGCAGCGAAATCGGGTGAAAGAACAATACCACAGCATAAATTCTGCGGCTGTGTGGAACACGCTGTTGCACATATAGAGGAATATGTTCTGCATGATATTCCTGAAGAACAACAGCGCTGGTATGCAATAAAACTCTTCGAGCGTGACGAAAAGGTATATGAAACGCTTAATTTATCTGATGAGCAAAAGTCACATATCGAAACAGACATCGCCGCCGCAGAAAAGGAAATGGACGACGACAGCGAAAGCATTATCACCAACGAACGATACATTTACATAGGCACGATTATAAAGGACTGCCTTAAAAAGAAAAACAAAGGCGGTCTGACGGTTTCGGACAAGATAGACAAAGTAGTAACAAACCGTTTTCTTGCTCTTCCAATTTTTGCTGTTGTAATGTTTATCGTCTACTTTGTGTCCGTTACTACCGTTGGTACATGGGTAACAGACTGGACAAATGACGGTCTGTTCGGCGACGGTTTCCACCTGTTCGGCATAGGTTCTTCGGCGTATGAGGAGGCAACTGCCGCTTATGCTGACGAAAAAATTTTTACAGATGAACTGCTTGCTATGGCACAGTCCGCCGCTGATGCTGGAGTTGTAGGCGGTGAGGAAATTCTTGGGGCAGTTGAAGAGGCTGATTTCGGTGGATTTGATGAGGCACTGGGTTCATACGGTGACAGTCTTGCAGAAGCAGGATATGACGTAAACGCACTTGTGGAAGAGTCTATTGAAGGACTTCCGGCAACAGAAGATTACGGCGTATGGGTGCCGGGAGTTCCTGTTCTCGTTGAAAGCGGACTTGACGCTATCGGTTGTGCAGACTGGCTGGAGAGCCTTATCATTGACGGTATCGTCGGCGGTGTTGGTGCAGTTCTGGGATTTGTACCGCAGATGCTCGTGCTGTTTATCTTTCTTGCATTTCTTGAATCGTGCGGATATATGGCAAGAATTGCATTCGTTATGGACAGAATTTTCAGAAAGTTCGGACTTTCGGGCAAGTCCTTTATTCCTATGCTTATCGGTACCGGCTGCGGAGTTCCGGGAGTTATGGCAAGCCGTACTATTGAGAACGAGCGTGACCGCCGTATGACCATTATGACAACAACATTCATACCATGCGGTGCAAAGATGCCTATTATTGCACTTATTGCCGGTGCACTTTTCGGAAATGCATGGTGGGTAGCACCAAGCGCATACTTTATCGGAGTTGCGGCAATCGTCATTTCGGGTATTATGCTGAAAAAGACGAAAATGTTTGCAGGTGAACCCGCACCGTTTGTAATGGAACTTCCGGCGTATCATCTTCCGACCGTCAGCAATATTCTTCGTTCAATGTGGGAGAGAGGCTGGTCGTTTATCAAAAAGGCAGGCACAATCATTCTGCTTTCTTCCGTAATTATCTGGGCAGGCTCGGTATTCGGAACACTTCCGGACGGTGGTTTCGGATTCAGCACAGAACTTGAACTTTCAGACAGTGTTCTTGGTATCATCGGCAATGCAATCTGCTGGATATTTGCACCTCTCGGATTCGGTGAGGCAACAGCTGCTATTGCAACTATAATGGGACTTGTTGCAAAGGAAGAGGTTGTAGGCGTGTTCGGTGTTCTTGACTTTATGGGAATGTCTGCACTGGCAGGATATTCATTCCTCGTTTTCAATCTGCTGTGTGCTCCATGCTTTGCGGCTATCGGCGCTATCAGACGTGAGATGAACAATGCAAAGTGGACAGCTTTTGCGATTGGCTATCAGTGTTTATTTGCTTATGCGGTATCACTTATAATCTACCAGTTTGGACTTCTGTTTACGGGAAGTGTGAATGTTATCGGACTTATCTTTGCTGTCGTTATACTTGCATTTATGGTATATATGCTTGTAAGACCATACAAAGAAAGCATCAGACTTACAAGAACTGTAAATGTTAATTCATAATTTATCAGAAAGGTCGTGAAAATATGCCTACTGTAATTATTGCTCTTGGCGTTGCGTTGGTTCTGTTCCTTGCGGCAAGGCAGCTTTATAAGGATAAGAAAAAAGGCAAGTCACTCTGCGGAGGAAAATGCTCCTGTTGTCCTAACGGTTGTGCTTGTCACGGAAAGGTAAAAAAGTGAACGATAGTTATGGTTCAAAAAACCGCAGGTGAAATTATCATCTGCGGTTTAGCTTTATTCATTTTCTTTGGTACGCTGTCTTAAATTTTCTTCTTTCAGTATTCTTCCGTCTTTAAGCAGCTTTTCAAGTACTTCTGGATTGTTTTCGGAAATAGCCATGCGGTATTCTGTCAGGTGTTCGATAAGCTGGTCTATCTCATAGACAAGGCAATCCCTGTTTGCAAGGAAAAGGGAAGTCCACATGGATTCGTTAAGGGTTGCGATTCGTGTCATATCCTTAAAACTGCCTGCGCTGAATCCCAGTTCCTTCTGCATAGTAGGACTTTTAACGTATGCACTTGAAACGACGTGTGCCAGCTGTGAAGTATAGGCGATAACGCTGTCATGCTCAAATGGCGTTGTTTCAACAATTTTGCCGAATCCCATGTCCTTTGCAAGAGTTTCCACTGTAAGGACTGAATTTTTGTCGGTATTTTCCACAGGTGTTACAATAAAGTTTGCACCGATAAAAAGTGAACCGTCAGAAAACTCAAATCCGAAACGTTCCTTGCCAGCCATAGGGTGAGTGCCCACATAAAAAACACCGTTTTCCATAGCTTTTTCGGTCATCTGCAAAACCATTTCCCCTTTGATTCCGCAGACGTCAGCGACAATTGCGCCCCTTTTAAAGCAACTCATAAATTCGTTCATGAAAGATTTTGCAGCATTGGGGTGAAGTCCCACAATAATCATATCAAAATCTGCAAATGAATCCGGCGAAACGCCTTTTTTAATACAGCCGCAATTTTCAGCCGCTTTTATGGTGTCTTCATCAAGGTCATAGCCGTAAACCTCATGATGTGTATAGCTGCTTATTGCCTTGCAGTATGAACCGCCAATCAGTCCAAGTCCTGCAACGAGAATTTTCATTTTAAGTCATTCCTTTTTATAAAATTTTATTTTCCAGTTCACAGATTTTTTTCACATCAGCCATTACATCACTGAATGCGTCAGGAGTAAGGGACTGTGCACCGTCGCATAATGCCTGTGACGGATTCGGGTGTACCTCAATCATAAGACCGTCCGCACCTGCTGCCGCCGCTGATTTTGCAAGGGGCTTTATAAGTGCAGATTTTCCTGCAGCATGGCTTGGGTCGGCAATAACAGGAAGATGTGTAAGGTGATGAAGAACCGGAATCGCTGAAACATCAAAGGTGTTTCTTGTGGCAGTTTCAAAGGTTCTGATACCTCTTTCGCAGAGGATAACGTTTTCATTTCCGCCGGACATAATGTATTCCGCACTCATAAGCCATTCTTCAATAGTGTTTGCAAGACCTCTTTTAAGCAGGATGGGCTTTTTGCACTTGCCGATTTCAGCAAGCATTTCAAAGTTCTGCATATTTCTTGCACCAATCTGAATAACATCAACATCATTGAAAAGGTCAAGGTGTTCAAGGCTCATAAGCTCTGTTACTACCGGAAGACCAGTTTCCTTTTTCGCTGTAAGCAGCAGTTCAAGACCCTTTGCTTTAAGACCTCTGAATGCGTAAGGGGAGGTTCTGGGCTTAAATGCTCCTCCTCTTAAAAATGTTGCACCTGCCGCCTTGACTGCCTTTGCACAGCTGACGATCTGCTCTTCGCTTTCGATTGAGCAGGGTCCTGCCATAACTGCAAAATGACCTCCGCCTATCTTAACGCCGTTTACGTCTATTACAGTATCTTTTTCGTGGAATTTACGGTTCACAAGCTTGTAAGGCTCTGAAACTCTCTGAACCTTTTCAACAATGTCGATTGCCTCAACGTCCTCAACATCAATTTTTGAAGTATCGCCTATAAGACCGATTATTGTTGTTTCCGTACCCTGACTGACATGAGTTCTGAAACCGTCAGCCTGAAATTTTTCAGTAAGCTTGTCTATCTGAGCCTTTTCGGCTTTTCCGCATATAATAATCATGTTTTTTCTCCTTTTTTGTGGTTTTGTTTGTTGCTTTAAATAGTATAACACTTTAAAGCCCAAAAGTCAAGAACTTTTTTGAAATTATCACACAAATCAATTTTTGTGAAATATTTCTTTTTGTAGGGGCGAGCATTGCTCGCCCGGTAAACACATAAATTAATGGGCGACCATTGGTCGCCCCCCTGTTAAAAAATATGTTTATGTTATGAAAATCAGACGTTAATTTCCGTCTTTCAGAATCGCAACAGCCTGATACCCCATAACTGCAAATCTGTCCTCAACAACAGAGCGTGAATACTTGCATAGTCCGTTGCTGTTATACGGGTCGTTTATGTAGTAATAGTCGTCATCATAGCCTACAAGCACAAGACAGTGTTCATGGCTCTTCCATGTAAACAGTTCGCCCGTTTCAGGTATTACCCACTGTGTACCGTATTCCATTTCCATCATGTTTATAGTTGCCCATATTGCCACAGATGTACCGTTGTCTATAAAGTTCATCAGCAGTTCTTCCATTGACGAGCCTGTAACGTTGATTGCCTTGTCGCCTCCGGTCAGAATGCGGTTTAAAGCGTTTGTGATAACCGGTGCATAGCAGCCGTAGCCGGTGGTGGAGCGGGGGTCGCCTATAAATGAAACATTCGGGTCAGGACCATATAATGTTCCGCCCTCAGAGTAAAGATAACCTTTATCAAGTGCTTTATCTACAAAATCAGCGATTGATGTTGAATATCCTGCGTCACGCAGCAGCATAACAGCACTTGCACTTTCACAGCCTGTGGGGAAACCGCTCTGGCTGAGATACGGGGTATCAAGCAGTACCTTGGTTATTACGCCACTGGAATTGGTAGTAATGCCGTTTACTGTTTTACCGCATATAAGCGCACCTGTTTCCGGACTGAAATAATATTTTTTCCCGTCAATAATGTTCACGCCCATAAGACAATCTCCGGGTTCTGTAAAGAAATATTTGCTGCCTGATATAGTGTTCCAGCCTACGAGAGTTTTGCCGTCTTTATCAAAGTAATATTTTCTGCCGTAGTAATCAAGCCAGCCGGTTTTCATACTGCCATCGGAATTGAAATAATAGTTGCTGCCGTCAATAGTCTGAAATCCGGTTTTCATCACGCCTTCAGAATCAAAATAATATTTGCTGCTGTCAATAGTCTGAAAGCCGGTTTTCATTGAACCGTCTGTACCGAAATAGTATTTCTTTCCG
Organism: Oscillospiraceae bacterium; assembly: GCA_022788225.1. Taxonomy (GTDB): domain Bacteria; phylum Bacillota; class Clostridia; order Oscillospirales; family Ruminococcaceae; genus Porcipelethomonas. The sequence continues at coordinate 7,913 of JALEVO010000049.1, forward strand.
CTGATATCCTGCAGGCCTGTTCTCATAACACCGTCAGTACCGAAGTAATACCTGCTTCCGTTGATTTCCTGCCAGTTAAACTGCATTTTTCCCTCGGAACTGAAATAATATGTTTCACCGTCAACCTTGATGAAACCGGTCTGCATGATACCGCTTTCACTGAAGTAGTATTTGCTGCCGTTTATTTTTACAATTCCAACAGCCATTCTTCCGCTGTCACCGAAATAGTATTTATTGCCGTTGATTTCCTGCCAGCCCAGAAGCATTCTGCCCTCTGCGTCAAAATAGTATGTACTGTCATCAACGGTAACAAATCCGGTTTTCATAAGATAGTCTTCACCGAAATAATATCTGTTCCCCTCAATATCGGCAAAACCTGACGCAACAGTTCCGTCTTTATAATAGTATCTTATACCGTCGCTGAAATTCTGGAATCCGGTCTGCATATATCCCTCATCAGCAAAACGGTAAATTACTCCGTCAATAGTCTGTTCTCCGGTATATTTTCCGGTTTCCGGCTGTGAATAGTACACCAGACCGTTATAATGAATCCAGCCGAAAACTGGAGCAGCGGTTTCATAGTCATAGAATATTCTCAAACCGTTAACAGTATTCCAGCCGCTTTGATATTTTCCTTTGGGAGAAAAGAAATATGTGACACCGTCAATAGTGCATTCACCCTTGTAAATACCGTTTTCAGGGTCACTGTAATACTTGTATCCCTCGTATTCAAACCAGCCGTTTAAGAGAATGCCGCTGTCGTCGAAAATATAGTCTTTGCCGTCGATTTCCTGAAAACCGGTCAGCTTTCCGGTTTCACTGCCGGCATAGAAAGTTTCACCCATGTAGGATATCCAGCCGGTCTGTTTTTTGCCGGTTTCAAGGTCGAAGAACATTCTGATACCGTCGACTGTGAACCAGCCGTTTTTCATTGCTCCGTTAGGGGCAAACAAATATGTATCGCCGTCTATCTCACATAATCCTGTAAGTTTCTGACCGTTTTCGTCATAATAGTAAGTTTTTCCGTTTTCATCTGTGACCCAGCCGCTGTAAGCAGGTACTTCCTCAGCGGAAGGTTCAGTTTCGCTTGTGATTTCATAGCTTTCAGCTGTTTCCTCCGCAGATACTCCTGCTATGCAGAGTCCGGAGAGAATTGCTGCCGACGCAGCTGATATAAAGAATTTTTTCAGTTTCATTATAGTCTCCCTTATTTATCTTTATCTGTTTATTTTTTCTATAAAGCTTTCAAGCTCTCTTTTCAGGGACGAAACAGGCAGTCCCACAACATTGAAATAATCTCCGATAATACCCTTTACAAGCAAAGAACCCTTTCCCTGTATGCCGTAGCCGCCTGCCTTGTCAAAGGGTTCACCGGTTGCGATATAATCTGAAATATCCTTCTGGGTCAGCGGGTAAAACTCCACCTTTGTTTCAGCGGTAAAGGAATGTGTTCTGTCATTGCATATAAAGGATACACCCGTATAAACAGTGTGGGTTTTTCCGGAGAGAAGTGAAAGCATATCAGAGCACTCCTCCTGCGAGGATGGTTTTCCGAGTACCCTGCCGTCAATTACAACGACTGTATCACAGCCGATAATTATTTCGTCCGTGTTTCGTTCAACCGTCTGTGCCTTTACCATTGAAAGGTATTCGGCAGTCTTTTCAGCCGGAATATTCTCCGGAACTGTTTCATCGGCGTCTGATACCCGTATTTCAAAATCTTCAGTAATCAGTCCTAACAGCTCACGGCGCCTCGGAGAGCCTGATGCAAGTATTAATTTCATTTCAGAAGATCCTTCGGGTCGTAATCCGGTTTTTTGACAAGTGCAGGGTTTCCCGAAACTTCAATTCTGTACTGCTCCTGCCATTCCTGCGGTGTAAAGTCCTCAACAGATACTGAAACATGGCTTTCAGTACAGCCGATAGCGTCAACGAGCGCCTTTGCAACATTTTCAGCGGCAGCTTTTTTCTGTTCGTCAGTTCTTCCTTTAAGCATTTTAATAGTAATATGCGGCATAATATTTAACCTCCGTTTTTTATTTTACTGTTAATATAAGTAATTTTTTCTTATTAATACACTATATTATAACATATTAATTTTCTTTTTTCAATGCTATAAAAGACTTACAATAAAAAATAAAAAAACTTTTTTTATAAAAATGTCTTTTCAAAGTCATAAAAATGTGTTATAATAGAATTCAATAGGTTATTTCAGAGAAATAATTCTGACAAAATTTGCTATAATTATTTCCGGAATCATTTGGGAGGTATAGGATATGAATGTGAAAGAACTTTATAAATTATGGTGCGAAAACGCTGTTGATGATGAAGATTTACAGCGTGAGCTTAAAAATATAGAAAACGATGAAGACGCAATTAACGACAGCTTTTACAGAGAACTTGAATTTGGTACAGGCGGTCTCAGAGGTGTAATCGGTGCAGGTACTAACAGAATGAATATCTACACTGTAAGACGTGCAACACAGGGCTTTGCTGACTATATCAACGAGGCGTTTGATAACCCAAGCGTTGCTGTGTCCTACGACAGCAGAATAAAGTCTGATGTTTTTGCAAAGGCAGCTGCCGGCGTATTTGCCGCAAACGGTATCAAGGTTCATATTTACAGTGAACTTATGCCGACTCCTATGCTTTCATTTGCTGTAAGAGCACTGAAATGCAGTGCCGGCGTTATGGTGACAGCAAGCCACAATCCGTCAAAATACAACGGCTACAAGGCTTACGGCAGTGACGGATGTCAGCTTTCACTCAGTGCGTCAGAAGTCGTTATCCAGAAAGTCAACAAGCTTGATATTTTCAAGGACGTTAAAACCGTTGACTTTGTCAAGGCTGTTGCTGATGGCATGATCGAGTATATCGGCAATGATGTTATTGAGAATTACTACAAAAATGTCCTTGCACAGGGAATCAATACAAAGCTTGTTGCAGACAGCGGTCTGAAAGTGGTTTACACTCCTCTTAACGGTACAGGCAACAAGCCGGTAAGGCATATCCTTGACGTAATCGGAATCAAGGACGTAACAGTCGTTCCGGAACAGGAAAATCCGGACGGAAACTTTACAACCTGTCCTTATCCGAATCCGGAGATAAGAGAGGCTCTGGAGCTTGGTCTTAAACTCTGCGATAAGGTAAAGCCAGACCTTCTCCTTGCTACTGACCCTGACTGCGACAGAGTAGGAATTGCTGTTCCGGACGAAAACGGCGGATATGTTCTTTTCTCGGGAAATGAAGTGGGCGCAATGCTGCTTGAATACATCTGCAATCAGAGAACAAAGCTTGGTACAATGCCTGAAAATCCGATAACTGTAAAAACAATCGTTACAACAGATATCATAAAGAAAATTGCCGCTAAATACGGTGTTGAGGTCATTGAGGTACTTACCGGTTTCAAGTTTATCGGCGAACAGATAGGACTTCTTGAGAAAAAGGGCGAGGAAAACAGATTTGTTTTCGGCTATGAGGAAAGCTACGGCTACCTTGCAGGCAGCTATGTCCGTGACAAGGACGCAGTTATTGCATCAATGCTTATCTGCGAAATGGCGGCTTACTACAGAACAAAGGGAATCTCACTGCTTCAGGCTCGTGAGAATATGTACAAGGAATACGGCGTTTTCGTTCACACTCAGCACAGCTTTACATTTGAGGGCGCTGCCGGCATGAAGAAAATGTCTGACATCATGACAAATCTCAGAAATAATGTTCCGGAGGAAATTGCCGGATGTAAGGTTATCGGCTTTGACGATTATCAGGCAAGCGTTTCAAAGAATATTGAAACAGGCGCTGAGACTGAAATTCTGCTTCCTAAGTCAAACGTTCTTGCGTTCAGACTTACAGACGGTGCAGGAGTT
>JALEVO010000083.1 GCA_022788225.1 Oscillospiraceae bacterium
GCCTGCACCGCCCTTAATCCTGGCTCTCACCAGCTCCTTGGTTGTAGCAAGATTGGGATCGCCAGCGGACACAAAGCCGACTTCCTTAGCTTTCAGCTTTAGCACTGCGCATAAATTTTCAATAGTTAATGGGTGGAGCAATAACTTGTTCTCAGCTGAATTATTATAGGGCATTTCTAAAAACCACCGGCTAAAGCCTTAGCACCTCATCTGCTTGCATATTTTCCGTCATTTTGCACCAGAATTTCTTGACATATGCCAGTATGCCTGCGAAATTTTAGTACAATCTGACGGCGCATCTGAGGCACTATGTTTTTTAGAGATTTCCTATAGAAAATCTATGCACTAATCCTATGAGAACAAATTTTAAGAGGGGAGAATAAACATGATAAGAATAATGTTTGTGTGCCATGGCAATATATGCCGTTCACCAATGGCAGAATTTATTATGAAAAAACTTGTAACAGAGTCGGGATTGCAGGACAATTTCTGCGTTGCTTCCAGTTCTACAAGTACCGAAGAAATATGGAATGGAAAGGGTAATCCCGTATATCCTCCGGCAAAGGCAGAACTTAAAAAGCACGGCATTTCTTGCGAGGGAAAATATGCTGTGCAGCTGAAAAAGAGTGATTATGAAAAGTATGATTATTTTATCGGAATGGATTCGGCAAATATCATGAATATGCGTCGGATTCTTGGAAGTGACAAGGACGAAAAGATATACAAGCTGCTTGGATTTGCCGGGAGAGGTGACGATGTTGCCGACCCATGGTACAGCGGAGATTTTGAAACCACTTACAGAGATATTTATGAGGGATGTAATGCCTTGCTGAAATATTTGAACGAGAAGGGACAGAAATGAAGTATAAAATAATGAAAATTTACGATGATGATTATGGATGTGAAGGTGTTCCGGAAGGTCAGGAACCGATGTGCAGTGTACTGATTCAGGATAGCCACGGAGCTGAACATTGGATAAAGCTTTCAGATGGGTATCTTACAGAGAATAATCTTAACGAGGGTGATACAGTTGAATTATCTCTTTCCTGATGAACTATAGTAAATGAAAAATATTTTTTTGTTTACTATTAGCCGATATGCACGGAGCTTACGAAGTAAGCGGATGTGCAAGGCAATAAAATAAATTATTATAGTGAAAGAAAAATTATTTTTTGCGTTCACTATAATAATAAGATGAATAATAAAACGGAGCGTGGAAAAATGGATTTTAAAATTGAAAGCAACAGAATTTTCAAAGAAGATGAAAGCGGAAAAGTAATTGCGGAAATCACTTTTCCGGAAACTGAAAAAGGTGTATTCTGCATTGACCATACTTTTGTGGATGATTCACTGAGAGGGCAGGGCGTTGCAGGACAGCTTGTACAGCTGGCAGTGGACAAGATAAAGGAACAGAGCGGTAAAATTACCGCAACTTGTTCTTATGCTCAGCACTGGCTTGAAAAACATGGAATGTGAGGTTAACTGAAATGAATGATTGTGATACCTGTGCATACTGTTCCTATGATGAGGAAATGGATTGTTATACTTGTGAAATGAACCTTGATGAGGATGAGTACGCAAGATTTATACAGGGGCACTATACAAAGTGTCCGTACTATCGTGATGGTGATGAATATAAAATTGCAGGGAAACAGTGATATATGACAGGAAATAATATATATGCAGACTGGAATCCATGGCACGGCTGTACAAAAATAAGTGCAGGCTGTAAGTACTGCTATGTTTACAGACAGGATGAAAGGTACGGAAATCATACTGCAAGCGGCATTTGCCGGAAAACAGGAAATTTTGATATTCCGATAAAACGTAAGCGGGACGGAAGTTATAAAATTCCGGCAGGGAAAATTATTTTCACTTGCTTTACGTCAGATTTTTTACTTAAAGATGCAGACGAATGGCGTTCGGAATGCTGGAAAATGATGAAAGAACGCAAAGATTGCTGGTTTTATTTCTTTACAAAACGCATCGACAGACTTGCAGAGTGTCTGCCGCCTGACTGGGGTGATGGTTATGACAATGTGCTTATCGGCTGCACTGTTGAGAATCAGGACAGAGCGGATTTCAGACTTCCTATATTTAATTCACTGCCGATAAAGCATAAATCAATAATTGCCGCACCGCTTCTTGAAAGAATAGATATTTCCGGATATCTTGATGAAAGCATAGAAGAAGTTTCAGTCGGTGGTGAATCGGGATATAATGCCAGACCATGCAATTATGACTGGATACTTGATATACGGGAGCAGTGTATTGAGAAAAATGTTCCGTTCAGATTTCATCAGACAGGTGCGAATTTTATAAAAGACGGGAAGCTTTACCGACTGAAACGTGCTCTGCAGCGTCCGCAGGCACAAAAGGCTGATATTGATTTTCGTATAGGAGAGAATTTCATTCCCGATACGGCAGATTATAATAAGAGCGATGATTGTCAGCTGAGGCTGGATATTTGAAACATATTGCTCCAAAATTAAGGCGACACAGCATAATTAGCGGAAAAAGTGACAGCTGCTGATTATGCTGTGTCGCTTTAAAGCAGTTTACAGATTAAAATGATAAATTACTATTGACTTTTTCGAAAAAAGGAGTATAATGTAAATGTAGGACTGACGTTGAAAAAGTGGAATCTTTTTATGAATTATCACTAAATTGCGTTGCTTTATTTTATGAATCAGGCAGGTGATCGTATGTGAGTTTGAAAGTGCTTACAGAAGATGAAATACTTAACAGTATTGAAAAGAGCAACAAAACAGAAGCGTATAACTATGACGAATGCAGCAACGAAATCTATAAGGTATTTGTTGATGAATACAACAAATGCGAAAGTATTATTCCTATATGATGAAAGTACAAATGAATGTAGCGGCATAATGGAGATTGTTATGGAAGAAACAAGATATTTATTGGATTTGGAAAGAGCAATATTCAACTGGTGCTGCGGAGGAGAAAAAGCGGCACCAGATTCTGTGTTCAATGCAATTGTAAACGGAATGAATAATGATATGCAGGTAATAGTTCCGATTAAGACACCGGAAATTTTGCAGGAAAATCCGGAAAAAGTAAAAGCAGAAGAAACTTTTTCGTCAGCCGATGACTTGCCAATAAACTTCCGCCATGTAAACTCCTTTGAGGAAGAGCGTTACTTTATTCCGATTTTTACAAGTCAGGAAGAACTGAACAGGGTAGAACCGTCCTCTTCAATAAATCAGTCGCTGAAAGACCTGTTTAAAGCGGTTTACAACTGGGAAAACTGTGACGGATATATTATTAATCCATGGGGACAGAAGGTTGTTCTGCCAAAGCAGATAATTAATATGATTCTGGAGTATAAGCCAAAGTCCCATATTAATTTTGTGAAAGGCAGTGTTGTTGATATGCATGTAAGTGCAATTGTAAATGCTGCGAATCAAAGCCTGCTTGGCGGCGGAGGAGTTGACGGAGCTATTCATCGTGCTGCCGGACCGGAACTGCTGAAAGAGTGTCAGACACTTAATGGATGCAATACCGGCGAAGCTAAAATAACCGGTGCATATAACATTGATTATGCTGATTACATTATTCATACAGTTGGCCCTGTATACAGCGGTAATCCAAGAGATGCAGAACTGCTTGCAGACTGTTATACAAATTCATTGGATCTTGCCCTTGAAAACGGATGTAACAGTATTGCTTTTCCCGGTATATCAACAGGAGTATACAGTTATCCGCTGGATGAAGCTGCAGAGGTGTCACTGATGTCAGTAGTGGACTGGCTTAATAATCATCCGGAAACTGTTATGAATATATATTTTTGCTGTTTCAGAGATGCTGAATTGTCGGCTTATACAAAACTGATTAAAAGGATAGGATAGCTGCATGGCGTGATATGAGTGAACGGAAGTTTGGGTCTGAACGGCGTCGCAGGTGGTCATGCAGAAATTATAAAGGAACAGATTAAGAAATCCAGTGCCAGTCCGGGTGTTATAATTAAGAACTTGTTCTCATAGGCTATTGCACATATCTTTCCGGCAAATTTGTCTGATAACTGCGTTAAAAATTCTTGCCATACGCCAGTATGCCTGCAAATTTTTGCCTTGTTCTCAGCCAAATTATGCTCGAAAATATATGCACAAATCCTATGAGAACAAGTTCTAAACTATGCGTGTTGACAAAAACGTCATAGGTTACAGAAAAACATACAGATGAATGTATATGAATAAGGAGGAGTCATGGAGAAATTTCTGAATTTTTGTATCAAATGGAATGTGATAACATTAGTGATATTAGTTGCTGTTATATTGATATGTGCAGCTGTATATTTAATAGACAAGAAAACATCTGAATCCTCAAAAGTAAGGAAAGTTTTATATTACCTGGTTATTATTATTGGAATTCTGCTTGCAGCAGGAGCAATATTTGCTGTAGTTGTTTACAAAATCAAAACTGACCATAAAGTAATTCTATTATTGGCTACATATATTATATTTGCAATTCCATGGTGTTTTGTGATAAAATCATTTTTTAAAAGTGATGATGATCAGGAAAATGACAAAAGCTGATTATCTGACTTTCACCCGGAATGAACGATATAATAAGATAAAAAATCCCTTGCAAGGCTGTATGATTCCAGCCCGGCAGGGGATTGTTATATAAGGCAACACCGCACAATTAACGGCTGACGCCTTTGCCGCACATCTGCTTGCAGATTTTCCGTTATATCACACAAAAATCTCTTGACATACGCCAGTATGCCTGCGAGCTTTTTATGCAATCCGGGGGGCGACCTTCGCCTGACGAAAAATCTGACTGCGCATCTGTACGACAATAATTGTGCGGTGTTGCCATAACTTTTGTTCCAATGTATGAACGTATTGCCTATGGTATATTTGTATAAAAATGTAATTGTTTTATGTAAATAAATTCCAAAAAGCATATCATAAAACAGCAAATTGTTGACTTTTTTGTCAAATGGAAGTATAATAAAAATAATAGTTATACTTTTTATATCTGAAAGGATAAAGTAAATGAAAAAGAAAATGAACCAGTCAACTATAGTGAAAATCACAAATATTGCAGTAATTATACTGATAATTATTGCAGCAGCCATGACTTATATTATGGAAAATATTAATACTAAGATAAGTATGGCGAGTACAACTAAAGGACAAATTCAGATTAAAACAGAAGCATTTTATGATGCGGCGGATATGCTGTTTGACCGTATGAGACATTATGTGGCAACGGGGGACAGTGAGTATCTTGATGAGTATAATGCTGAAATTTCTGCGGGAACACTTGAAAATATGTATAGTGAACTTAAAGAAGAAATCAGCCAATATGTGGGAACATCAGACAATATTGACGAACTTTATGCACTGGCACAGGAAAGAATTGATCTTGACAGCAATGCTATAAATCTTATGCAGCAGGGTGACAAGGATGGTGCAGAAGCTGTTCTTTACGGTGAGGAATATGACACTGCTATAACAGAATTCAGCGATATATATGATGATCTGATTGATGCTACAGAGACAGTTTCAGATGAAAAAATGGACGCATTGCGTGCAAAAAAGAATACATGGCATTTTGGGGTGTACATAAGCTTTGCGATTGTTATTTTTGCTGCAATAATGCTTATGGGAATCACAATGGTTAAAATCATTAAGCCTATACAAAAGATAAAAGAATCAATAAAGGAACTTGCAGCAGGTAATCTTGACGTTGAAGTAAATCTTGAAGAAAATACATCTGAAATTGGTCAGATTGTAGCTGAAATGCATAATCTTATTAATTTTCAGAAGAATATTATTGCAGATATTGATTACTTCCTTAATGAAGTGGCATCAGGTAACTTTGTAGTCAGAAGTCAGTGTGAAGAAAACTATAAGGGCGATTACAAGAATATTATATTATCAGCTAATCAGATTACCAGACGTCTTAATGATGTAATGAACAATATTACAGAATCCGCAGATCAGGTTGCGTCGGGTTCCGACCAGGTTGCAGGAGCCTCACAGGCACTTTCTCAGGGAACAACGGAACAGGCAAGTTCTATTCAGGAAATGTCTGCTACAATTAATGAGATTAATGAAAAAGTAATGAGAAATACTCAGAATGCAAGAAAACTTAACAAGATTGCTGAAGAAATGCTTGGTGATATGAATCAGAGCAGCGAGCAGACAGAAAAAATGGTTGCTGCAATGAAGGAAATCAATGCTATTTCAGCTGAAATAAGCAAGATTGTAAAGACTATTGACGATATTGCATTCCAGACAAATATTCTTGCGCTTAATGCGGCAGTTGAAGCGGCCCGTGCCGGTAATGCTGGTAAAGGCTTCTCGGTTGTTGCAGATGAGGTTAGAAGTCTTGCAGGCAAGTCGGCAGAGGCTGCAAATGATACAACTAAACTTATCCAGAAAGCTATTGAAACTATTGAGAACGGTGCAAAATGTGCGGATGCAACTACAGAGGCAATGGATGTAGTTAAGCATAAAACTCAGGCGGTTGCTGACGGTATTAACGAAATTACAAATAATTCAGAAGATCAGGCTAATGCTATCAGCCAGACTACTATCGGCATTGAGCAGATTTCAGGAGTTGTACAGTCAAATTCAGCTACTGCAGAGCAGAGTGCAGCCGCTTCAGAAGAACTTTCAGCACAGGCACAGAGTCTCAAGGAACTTATGGGACAATTTAAGCTTGAGGAAGACAGAAACGGTTATGACGATATGATATCAGATACTGTATTTGAAAATACAGCAGACAGTTATATGCAGATAGAATTAGATGATTCTTCAGATAAATACTGATTTCTGAATTATTTCCCATGCAACTTAAATAATTCTCTTAAAATTTAATGATTATTTCAGATATTTGTCAGGTTACCAAACAGCACTTTGTATAAAAGCAGGGTGCTGTTTTTGTTCCGCTATGAATATAATTTGTGACAGATTACAGATACTATCCTAATCAGGTTGTTTATCACAAGGTATGTGACGTACTGTGAAAATATTCTGAATTAAGAAAACTGTCAGAGTGAATCAGCAAGCTGCGAAACAGTCTTTCCGAAAATGGGATGTCTTTTGTTAGGGGCGATTTCACACAGAGGCTTCAATACAAAGGAACGCAGATGCATTTCCACATGAGGAATTATCAGGTTGTCTGTTTCCATGATGATATCATCATACATTAAAATGTCAAGATCCAGCGTCCTTGGTCCCCAGCGGACAGAGCGTTCTCTGTGTGCAGCCTGTTCAGTTTCATGGAGTTTTTCCAGTAATTCTTCCGGTGTCAGTAGGGTTTTCAGTATCAGGCAGGCATTGAGAAAATCATCCTGTTCAACACCGCCGTAAGGTTCTGTAACATAGTAGGAGGACACTTTTTCAACATGGCAGCCCTTTGCCTTGTCAAGGGACTTTACTGCATTATCCAGATAAGCTTTTTTATCACCTAAATTTGAACCCAGTCCCAGATAGGCTGTATGCCAGAATCTGCTGATTTTTACAGAAACTGTTTTCAGGGGAAGTCCTATGGGAGCCCACGGCTTTTTCAGTTCAAGTGTGACCCCCTTTAAAATGGAATAACGCAGCAGGAGAGCTTCTGTCAGATCTTCTGCTGCTGCTTCTATCAGTTTGCATGGGTGTGCCTTGGTATATTCCGTTATAAAATGGCTGACTTCTCCGTAATCTGCTGATTTTTCCAGACAATCAGTTTTTCCGGCACTTCTGCTGTCGACATACATTGTAAGGGATATCAGAAATTTCTGTCCGAGTTTAGTTTCTTCCGGAAATACACCCTGATTTGCAAATACTTCAAGATCCTCAATGTGTATTTCGTCATATGGCAGTGTGTTCATATACTGTTTTACTTCCCTTCCCGTAAAATCGCCTGTGTCATGCGGATAGCCCTGTAATTTTCTTTTACATCATGTACCCGTACAAAGGCAGCTTTTTTCTGAACGCCGATTACTGTGGTAACAATAGTACCTTCCACTCGCTGGTCGGCAGGCAGGTCAAGGGTAAGTCCGATAACTGATTTCCTTGATGTGGCAAGCAGTACCGGGTATCCCAGTTGTGTCAGCCATTCCAGATGATTTATAGCAATAAGATTGTGTTCATAGGTCTTTCCGAAACCTATGCCCGGATCCAGTATTATTTTATCATCGGAAATTCCTGCTTCCTTTGCAATAGTCAGAGAATCCTTTAAATCCTGTATAATATCCTCGTGGAAGTTTTTGTATTCTGCCTTTTCACGATTATGCATAATACAGCAGGGAACATCATATTCAGCAGTAAGCTCTGCAACCCGCTTGTCATATTTCAGTCCCCAGATGTCGTTTACCATGTCTGCACCGGCTTTCAGCGCAGCTTCCACGACTTCACTTTTATAGCTGTCAATTGATACAGGAATATCAAAGTTCTTTTTCACCATTTCGATTGCAGGAACAACACGGTCAATCTCTTCCTGTACACTTATCTGTACATGACCGGGGCGTGTGGATTCACCGCCTATATCAATAATTGCAGCCCCCTCATTTATCATGTCTGCGGTATGCTGTTTTGCACGTTCAATATCATTCCATTTGCCGCCGTCTGAAAATGAGTCCGGCGTCACATTAAGAATGCCCATGATATAACAGTCGTTTTCTACATCAAATATTCGGTTTCCGATTTTCATAACTTTTACTCCTCTTTCATTCATACATTAATATTCATATTCTTTTTTTCAAAACTCCAGTTACACAATTTCTCTGCCTTGCAGAAAAGACATGGACGTGATTTTTTATCTGCTCTGTAAAGAAGTCCGGAAAGATTATCTTTGTTTGCGGATTCGGGATTTCTGTGCTGTGCAATGGCAGTTATGATTTCATTCTGTTCCTGTTGGTCAAATCCGCATTCCTTCAGTATATCACCCGCCATCATTGCACTTGCTTTGTCATGTGGTATACCCTCCAGATATTCAAGGTGTCTGCCGATATCATGGAGCAGTGCGGCTGCGTAAATCAGTTCCTTTGAAATGTTCAGTTTCCGTTCCAGATTTTCAATATATGCCAGTCTTGCAACATCAAGAAAATGGCTTGTATCATGACCGCAGAAAATACGGTCATGTTCAAGTTCACAGATTCTTTCCGTATAACTGCGCCACAATGCATGACAGCAGATTTTGTCAATTCTTTCCATGAGATATGCTCTTTCAGGAGTATTGCTGCATGACGGCTTTCTGTAGTTCTTTACAGCCTTTTCCGCTTCACCCAGAAAGGAAAGAGAACCGAAGATAATAACAGCGTCTTCATCATCTGCCTGTTCCATAGTTCTTGAAACTGCCTGCTGAATGCTGTCCGCCGCCTCCACAGAGGGATTTACTGCGGCAACTGCTTTGGCAAGTCCTTTTGCAGGCATTGCCCGTGGATTATCTCTTGTTTCTACTGTTATGATATGCTCGGCAAGTGGGGCTGTAAGCTCAATGACTTTTTTATAGTCCTTATCCTGAAACATTCCGAAAATATAGTAAAGCTTTTTCCCTTTAAAATAAAGGTTCAGGGAACGCCGGAGTTCCTCTGCCGCCGCCGGATTGTGTGCACCGTCCAGAACAACTGCGGGATTTTTCTGAATTACAGTAAAACGGCCTTTCCATCGGGTGTTTAAAAGTCCGTCATAAACCTGACGGTCAGAAAGTGAAAATCCGGTTTTTCGCAGTGCTTCTACAGCTTCCAGTGCCAGTGCCGCATTCTGTATCTGATAGCTTCCGGCAAGGGAAATACTTATGTTTACCCATGAACGGTATGAAAAGGACTGCCGCTCATAACCATAGCATATTCCGCTTATAGCAGAAGAATCAACCGTACGATAACCGCAGTTTTTCTTCCGGCAGGTTTCTTCGATGACCTGTTGCGCTTCCGGTTGCTGCACTGCTGAAACAACCATGGTATCAGGCTTTATTATACCGGCTTTTTCAGCCGCAATTTTTTCAAGTGTATCACCAAGAACTGCTGTATGGTCCATACTTATGGAAGTTATTATTTCCAGTACTGTGGTACTTATAACATTTGTTGCGTCCTGTGTACCGCCAAGTCCGGTTTCCAGTACAACAATGTCGCATTCCTTTTCTTTGAAATATAGAAAAGCCATTGCTGTTTCCACTTCAAACAATGTAGGAGTGTCTTCACCTTTTGCCTGCATTGTTTCTATAGCTTCAGAAATTGCGGTTACGTGAACCGCAAGCGATTCTCTTTCTATTTCCTTTTCGTCAACCTGAATGCGTTCACGGTATGAAAACAGCGTGGGGGATATATATCGTCCGGTTCTGTAACCTGCACCGGTAAGAATAGTTGAAATATATGCCAGTACAGAACCTTTGCCGTTTGTTCCGGCAATGTGAATAAATTTCAGTGCGTCCTGGGGATTTCCAAGCAGTTCAAGAAGTGATCTCATGCGTTCCAGACCCAAAACACTGCCCTTTCCGGAAAGACCGTTTAAGTAATTTCTCGCTTGTATATAATCCATACTGTGTTCCTCCGTATAAGTCTTTGTCAGGACGCAAAAAGGGCGTCCTCTATTGTCTGCATTCGCCACATAGAGGACACCGTGTTATTATATCCAGTATGCAGCAGCGGGATGCGGAAACCGAACCGCAAAACATCACGTTCTTTCGTCCTTCCGGCAACTCCCCGTCCGGAAGGCACTTTACGCTCGGTTTACTACTCTGCCATTATGTTTTTATAATATCACATTAATAACGCAATGTCAATAGCGGAAAACTTATCGGTGATGAGTCACCGATAAAATAATGTTGAACTATTACATTTTATGATGAAACGTGCATGAGATAATTCCGGATTTGCGGCAGGTGACTGATGAGCTTTCCAGAAGCTGTTTTTTGAAAATTGCACAAAAACATATAACACATTTTAAAAAAATTGAAAATTCAATAATTTTTCAATAAATAAATTATATAATCATAAACAGAAAAGGTGGTGTATCAATCATGAAGAAGAAAAAATCTAATTTTCTTTGTGTTCTCCTTTCCACTTTAATGTGCGTGGTCATGATTCCGTCCGCAGTTGCAGATGCTATTACTGTAACGACTAAAAGCGGACAGCAGATCAATCAGAGCGGCGACCAGATAAAGGGTACGGAGGACGGCTATTCGTACGAACTCTGGAATCAGAATAATCAGGGTGTGGCTACAATGAAGCTCGGCAGCGGCGGTGCATACAGCTGTGAGTGGAGCAACATTGAAAATGTTTTGTTCAGAAGAGGTGTTGACTTTGACTGTACAAAGACCTACAAGGAACTCGGCAATATCTCTGTTGAGTATGATGCAGAGTACAACAATCCTACTCAGAACACATATCTTTGTGTTTACGGCTGGACTAAAAGTCCTCTTATTGAGTACTACATCGTAGACTCATGGGGCAGCTGGAGACCGCCGGGGGCAGAATCAAAAGGACAGATAAACGTTGACGGCGGTACATATGACGTTTATGTGACCGACAGAATCAACCAGCCTTCAATCGAGGGAAACACAACGTTTAAACAGTACTGGAGTGTCCGTACAAGCAAGAGAACAAGCGGTACTATAAGTGTAAGCACCCATTTTGCTGAATGGGAAAAAATGGGCATGAAAACCGGCAAGCTTTACGAAGCGGCTCTCAATGTTGAGGGTTATCAGAGCAGCGGTACTGCTAATGTAACCAAGAACATTGTGACAGTTGGCGGTGAAATTCAGGAGCCTGACCCTGTAGAACCGATTGAGCCGGACGAAAACGGTTATTACTATCATTCAACATTTGAAAGTGGTACTGACGACTGGGACAGCCGAGGCGGCACTAATGTTGAAACAGTATCACAGAATGCATACAAGGGCAGCAAGTGTCTGAGTGTAACAGGACGTACCGATTCATGGAACGGAACTGCAAGATATCTTCCTGTTGCAGCATTTGTTCCGGGACAGTCCTACAGCTTCAGCACTATGGTTATGCAGAATTCAACTGCTTCGGAAGATTTCAGCCTAACTTTGCAGTATGATTTGAATGGTGAAGCGAACTATGCAAATGTTGCAACTGCTACAGGTGCTAAAGGAAAATGGGTACAGCTTGCAAATACAAACTATACAATTCCAGTGGGGGCGTCAAATCTTCTGCTTTATGTTGAAACTGCAGACAGCACTACAAGCTTCTTCGTTGATGAGGCTATCGGTGCTGAGGGCGGAATTGTAATCAAAGAAGAAACTGCATCTGATAAGGGCGATGTCAACGGTGACGGAAAGGTTGACGCATCGGATATCAGTGCACTTACAAATTTCCTTTTAGCAAAAACTAAAACACTTTCGGGTGACGCTGATATTAATGGTGACGGCGTGCTCAACGTTTTTGATCTTGCAATGCTGAGATTGATGATTTTAAATTCTTCTTCAAGAGAGGGCGGCGTTGACATTTCCTGGATAGACCCTTCAAAGCCTATGGTAGCTATCTCATTTGATGACGGCGCTGTGGGTACAGCAGAAACTGCGTCTTCCATGAGAATTCTGAATGCCCTTAACAATTCCGGATTCCATTCAACATTCTTCTATGTAGGAAACTGGATACAGAGTTCTGATAAGGAAGCAGAAGTTAAAAAAGCTTACAGCATGGGTATGGAAATCGCAAACCATACTGTTTCACACCCGAATCTTACTGAGAAATCAGCAAGCGAGATAAGAAGTGAATACGACGGCTGTGCTCAGACGCTTAAAAGCATTATCGGTACAGACCCGTCACCGCTTTTAAGACTTCCTTACCTTGCGGTAAATGACACAGTAAAATCAGTTCTTAATGATGTTCCTATGATTACCTGTTCCATTGATACACAGGACTGGAACGGTGCTACTAAAGATCAGATGGTGAGCAAAATTAAAACTGCTATGAATGACGGTTCATTAAATGGTGCTATTGTTCTTGCTCACGAAACATATGACACAACAGCTGCGGCTATGGAAGAACTTTGCCCATACCTGAAATCACAGGGCTGGCAGATAGTATCCATATCTGAAATGTTTGCAGTCAAGGGTAAAACGCTTCAGGGCGGTCAGGTTTACACAAAATCGTAAACCATAATTAATCAGCTTATCTCTCCATAAAATTATTTTTACAGGCAGTCTCCGAAAGGGGGCTGCCTGTGTTTTTGCATTAAAAATGGGCGACAATCAGCCGCCCGAATATTTATTTTACTTTACTGGAAGAGTAACTGTAAATGTTATCGTTTTGTCGATACATTCTGCTTTGATAGTACCGCCGTGAAGTTCTGTAATTGCCTGTGCAATGGAAAGACCCAGACCAAAGCCCTCCTGTTCATGGATTCTGTCGTTGTCACTGCGGTAAAAACGTTCAAACAGCCGTGAAACATCGGCAGACGATATATCTGAACAAATATTTGAACATCTCATAACGGCATTGTCGTTTTCTCTGGTCAGTGTAAATCTGATTTCGCTTTTATCGTCGGAATATTTAAGTGCATTGTCAACAAGAATTCCCACAAGCTGGGAAATTTTTGTTTCATCACACTGCAGCTTTATGTCCTCTTCAACATACTGATTCAGTATCTTTTCAGTTTCAAAGAACATACACTCAAAATACAGAAGTGAATTGCTGACAATCCGGCTTATATCATTTTCAGTGAAATTTTTCCGTGCTGTATGTACCTCAAGAAGTCGTGACAAGTCAAGGAGTTCTGAAACAAGGTGCTGCATTTTCTTTGCCTGTTCTCTTATGCCCTCTGTCCAGCAGTCCTCGCCCTTTTTGTTTCCGATAATATCAATAGTTGTGGAAATTACTGTTATCGGTGTTTTCAGTTCGTGGGACGCATTTGAAATAAACTGTTTTTGCTGCTCCATACTTTTGGCAACAGGTTTTATAACATAGCCTGATACTATAAAAATAAGTATAAACAGTATTACCCAGAAGAGAATACCGATTGTCAGGGTTATCCATAACAGCTTGCGGGCAGCCTTGTCGATGAAGTTATCATTTATGAAAATGATAAGATTCATGTCACCGCAGCTGCAAACCCTGTAGCTGTAAATAAACCCGTCTTTGTCCATTTTACCGCTGTCTTTGTCTGAACTGATAATGCGGCTTATGTAGTCCTTTGCATCAGAATTGGTGACTGCTTCGGTAAGATTGCCGTCGTTTACCGAAACAAGCTGATTTTTATTATCTGTAATAAGATAAAAAGCACCGGTGTTATTTAAAATCTCAGGAATGTTCTCGTCAAAAATATCAGAAAAGCTGATGTGTGAAACAAGCTGCCCGGAAGATGCGGAAATGGTACGGTTTTCCTTATAGCAGATATCAATTGCGCTTATGCTCAGGGAAACGTTTTCATCAGTGCCGTCAGGAATAGTGCTTGAATTTTTCCACCATGTATCTGAAACTAAAAAATAATCTCCCGTTATATCCTCTTCGCTGACAGAAACAGTTGAGTAGCCGTATTTGACAATGTCGTAATTATTAAAGTCAATTGAAACGTTCATGGTATCCTTATTGAAAGTATAGTCCTTGTAAACCATTTTTTTTGTGTATTTAGTGGTCGTTTCAAAGAGCAGACCGCCTCCTGCACTGTACCATATTGCCGACTTGTCCCTGCAGCTGATTTTTCCATATACGGTGATACTTGAAATATCCCGCACACTTCTTGGTATAATATATTCTCCTGCTTCAGTTTTTTCAGCATCACAAAGTTCAAAATGTTCAGTGTAGGGCTGGTCTATATGAGAAACAGCTGCCTGTTTAATGGTATTCTCAATCATATTTTCTTCATTCTGATAAGTAATACGCATAAGCAGATTAATTACGATTATCATTATGAATATAACTGCGAAAACTATGATTGACGCTGTAACAACGTATTTTTTCCGTAATTTTTTCAGAGAACTGTTCATTCTTTTTCTCCCAGTGAGTAGCCCACTCCTCTTACAGATTTTATTACAGCCTTTGAGTTTAAGGCGTCAAGCTTTTTGCGAAGAAACGAAATGTAGACATCTGTGGAATTATACTCTATATCCGAATCATAGCCCCATATCTTTGTAATGCAGTATTCTCTGTCCACAACGCTGTCCTTATTGAGCATAAGTATTTCCATAAGCTGATATTCTTTAAGACTGAGCTTTATTGAATTATCATCTTTTTTCAGAAAATGAGTAGTTCTGTCAAGTTCAATATCGGCGAATCTGAGAGATTCGTTTATGTACTCACGCTTACTTCTTCTCGTAAGCGCCCACACTCTTGCAATAAGCTCTTCCGTGGCAAACGGCTTGGTAAGATAGTCATCAGTTCCATACTTGAACCCGTTGACCTTGTCTTCTGTTTCGGATTTTGCGGTGAGCAGCAGGACGGCTGATGATATCTGATTTCTGCGTATTTCCTGCAATACCTCAAAACCATTCATTTTCGGGAGAGTAATATCCAGTATTATAACATCATAAATGCCGCTTAAAGCATTATCAAGCCCATCCACGCCATTAAATGATGTGTCCACAAGGAAACCTTCACAGACAAGCAGTTCTTTGATTGCTCTTGAAAGACTTTTTTCGTCTTCAATTATCAGCACTCTCATAAATTTACCCCTTTTCAGTTATATTTTTCTTTATATGGTATCGCCACTGAAAAAAACTTTTTTATGTAAATACTTTCCTTTATTATAATATCATATTGAAACCATATTTTCAATAGATTTTTTCGACAGAAAGCAACAGGTTCTGAAAGTATTGATAAATTATTTTTTATCTGCTATAATATCAAATGTGAGTTATGGCATTACTGCATGAAAAATAACGTTTGGCTGATTTATGAGCGCAGGGGGTTTTTATGAAAGCAATATCATCAGAAACAAGAAAGGTTGAAACTGACTGCGGAACAATAGAATTTACCTTTGAGCGCAAAAAGATAAAGAATATCAATCTCAGGATAAAGAATGACGGCTCTGTTTATGTTTCAGCACCTTTGCGGGTACCTTTTAAAACGGTTGAGAGATTTGTTATCAGCAAAAGCGAATATATCCGGAATGCTGTCCGGTATTTCAGTCAGCGTGAAGTTAAAAAAACTGAAATGAAGTATGTAAGCGGTGAATCAGTAACAATGCTTGGAAAGAAACTGCATATAAAGGTTGAAAATGACAGCAGGGAATATGTGTCATGCGACGGTATAAATGTGAATATTCATGTCAGACAGCCTGATAATTATAACCGTAAAAGGAACTTGTTAAATGCATGGCTGGACAAGCAATGTCTGACTGTATTTGAAGATGTCATGCATGAAGTACATAAAAAATTTGCACCATATAACATAGCTTTTCCGCAGCTGAAAATACGCAGAATGACTTCACGCTGGGGAAGCTTCCAGCCGTTTAAGGGCGTTATAACACTGAACAGGCGGCTTATTGAGGCACCAAAAAACTGCATAGAATATGTGGTCTTTCATGAGTTCTGTCACTTTATTCACCCTGACCATTCAAAAAAGTTCTATGCTCTTTTGCAGATAATGCTGCCTGACTGGAAAGAGTGTAAACGAATTTTAGAAGAAAGCATTATATTATGAGCTCAACGAAAGGAATATACAATGATATTACTGTCAGCACAGAATATTTCAAAAACATATATGGAGCGCAGGATTCTGGACAATGCGTCATTCTTTCTGAATGAGGGTGACAAGGTCGGAATTATCGGTATAAACGGTACGGGCAAATCCACACTGCTGAAAATTCTTGCCGGTGCGGAGGAACCCGACAGCGGTGAAATTATCCGTACAAAGGGCGTAAGGATATCGTATCTGCCCCAGATACCGGAATTTGAGGAACACGGGAGTGTGCTTGAACAGGTAATGCTCCACCTGCCGTCTGATTTAAAGCAGGCAAAGGAATTTGAGGCTAAGTCAATACTGGGAAAGCTGGGCATTGCGGACTGCACAAAGGATATCAGCAGTCTTTCCGGCGGTGAACGCAGACGTGCCGGCATTGCGGCGGCGCTGATACAGCCCAGTGACATTCTGCTTATGGACGAGCCGACAAACCATATTGACAATGAAACGGTACAGCTTCTGGAAGAACAGCTGAAAAAATACCGGGGCGCTATTGTAATGGTCACCCATGACAGATACTTTTTAAACAGTATAACCCGTAAAATAGTTGAGGTAGACAGGGGCAGTCTTTTTGAGTATGACGGCAGCTACAGTACCTATCTTGAGCAGAAAGCACAACGTGAAGCGGACGCAGAAGCCAAAGAACGCAAAAACCGTACGCTCTATCGTCGTGAACTTGAATGGATAAGACGTGGTGCAAGAGCGAGGGGTACAAAGTCCAAAGACAGAATCGAAAGATTCCATGAACTTGCAAACAGAGAAAAGCCTGTTGAAACGGAAAAACTGCAATTGCAGTCTGTTTCTTCAAGACTTGGAAAGAAAACCATAGAACTTGAAAACATCTCTAAATCAATAGGCGGAAAGAAGCTTATTTCCGATTTTTCCTGCATACTTCCGAGAAATGCAAGAATAGGTATTGTCGGACACAACGGGGCAGGAAAGTCGACCCTTATAAAAATGCTTGTTGGAGAGATACAGCCGGACAGCGGCGCTATCACAATTGGTGACACCGTGAAAATCGGTTATTTCTCACAGGAGTGTGAAAGCATGGACCCGTCGCAGAGAGTCATTGAATACATCAGGGAAACCGCCGACCATATACAGACCCCGGACGGAACAGTAACAGCGGCACAAATGCTGGAACGTTTTCTGTTTACTCCGGAACTGCAGTGGAACAGAATCGAAAAGCTGTCAGGCGGTGAACGAAAAAGGCTGTATCTTTTAAAAGTACTTATGACTGCGCCAAACATTCTCCTGCTTGACGAGCCCACCAACGACCTTGACATAGCAACACTGACTATTCTTGAAGATTATCTCAGCAATTTTAACGGTGCTGTTCTTGCAATATCCCACGACAGATATTTTCTTGATAAAATGGCGGCGGAAATATGGGAGCTTACAGGCAGCGGTACTGTCAGCAGATACAACGGAAATTACAGCGACTACGCTGTAAAAGTACTGCAAAATGCAGATACACCTGAAAAGCCTGAAAAGCAGTCTGAAAAGAAAGAACGTACTTTTGTCGGCAAAAAGAAACTGAAATTTTCTTTCAAAGAGCAGCGTGAGTTTGAAACCATTGATGATGATATAGCGGGATTAGAACAGCAGATAGCGGATACCGAAAAGCAGATTGCCGAATGTTCTTCCGATTATGTAAAGCTTCAGGAACTTTCTGACAGAAAAGAAGAACTTGAAAATCAGCTTGCTGAAAAAATGGACAGATGGGTGTATCTCAATGACCTTGCCGAGAGAATTGAAAACGGGGAGATGATATGACATTGATGACTAAAATCCGTAAATTCTGCCTGGAACAGCCGGTCTTGCTGATATCGTTTCTTGCGGCGGTAATTACCATGCTGTTTATACCGCCGGACAGGGAATATCTTTCATACTGTAATCGTACTGTCCTGATACAGCTTTTTTGCCTTATGCTGTCAGTTTCTGGTTTAAGAAGCGTAGGGTTGTTTGAAAGCGCCACATCATTTCTGCTGACCCACACGGGGAACATCCGCAGGCTGGGACTTATTTTTGTGATTGTCTGCTTTTTCTCATCAATGTTAGTTACAAATGACGTAGCATTGATAACTTTTGTACCTCTGACATTACTGGTATACAGTCATATTTCAGACGAAAAAAGCAGAATACTGACAATCGTTCTGGAAACGGCTGCCGCAAATCTCGGCAGTATGCTGACGCCGTTTGGCAACCCTCAGAATCTTTACATCTACAATATATACGGTTTGTCCGCAGCGGATTTTTTCAGGACAATGCTGCCTGCGGGAATCGTAAGCCTTGTTTGTCTTGTACTGCTGTGTATGCTTCTGCCGAAAACGCCGTGTACTGCAAATACAATAGAAAAGCAGCCTGTTTCGGGCAGACGCTGTGCTGTATATCTTGGAATGTTCGTGCTTTGCCTGCTGACAGTTTTCAGAATTGTACCCGACTGGTTATGCTTATCCGCCGCAGCAGTAATTACAATTGCGGCAGATTATAAGCTGTTTTTAAAGGTTGATTACGCACTGCTTGCAACGTTTGTGTGCTTTTTCGTATTCGTGGGAAACATTTCAAGAACAGAAAGCGTAGGAACATTCTTTTCAGACATAATAAACGGCAGAGAACTGATAGTATCAGCACTGCTTTCACAGATAATCAGCAATGTTCCTGCGGCTGTCATGCTTTCGGGCTTTACAGGAAATGCTCAGTCACTTCTTCTTGGAGTGAATCTTGGGGGACTGGGTACAATTATTGCGTCACTGGCAAGCCTGATTTCTTTTCAGTTTTACAGAAAGACGGATAATTCAAAAACTGGAAAATATCTGCTGGTATTCTCAGCAGTCAATTTCGGAATGCTTTTTATTCTGATGATTTTTACGGGAATTATGAATTGCTTATAAATACATATTCATAGCAAATATAAAAATTCCGATAAGGTGAAATGCCTTATCGGAATTTTGCTTTATTCATATTATTGGTTCATTACCATTCTTTTAAGCTCAACCATATCGAAAACGTCCAGCCTGCTGTCGTCAGTAAGCATTGCCGCCTCGTACTGCTTTGCATTCAGCTCTGTCTTAGCTGTCAGATATTTTGCAAGCAGTACAATATCCGCAGAATCCACATTTCCGTCAAGGTTTACATCGCCCTTTATTATTTCTTCTTCCTCTGCCATTGGATAGGATTTCAGATCAGGCAGTTCGTCCAGTGTAAT
>JALEVO010000138.1 GCA_022788225.1 Oscillospiraceae bacterium
CCTATATGTATTGATAAAACTTCCTTGTGTCCTGTCAGGCTGACTGCCAGGATCACGTATGCTGCAAGCTTTCTGATCTGACCATTATCACGCACCGAGAAATGCACCGCATCTATGAATACGATAGGATAAACCTCATCAGTGCCTTATAAAGGCGGCTGGGATATTTCCCGGAGATCCAGCCGACGGAAAGAAACAGTTCCTGTATCTGCTGCTGTGTTTATTCTCACCGCAGGAATGACCGTCACCATGATGTTCATGATGCTCGCAGTGTACGTCTGGATTAAATTCAGATACGCCTTTACTGCTTCATCTGCTGAACCTGAAACGCCGCCGTAGAGTTTAATACCTGCTTCTGATAATGCAGTCTGTGCACCGCCGCCAATACCGCCGCAGATAAGCATGTCTGCTTTAGAATTGGTTAGAAAAACGGACAGTGCACCATGTCCCTGACCGTTGGTATCTACGATCTGTGTATTTACGATTTTACCGTCTTCAATATCATACAGCTTGAATTTCTCCGTATGACCAAAATGCTGAAAAATCATTCCATTTTCATAAGTTACTGCAATTCTCATTTGATTTTCTCCTTTTTCCTGAATTTTCTCTGCAATAAATGTTTTATTGCAGTTTTTGCGGCAATAACAGACATCAGAACCATCGCAGATGTGATAATGACCGCCGGAAATCAGAAGTGATTTTCCGTTGACGATACTATCTGCAAGCTTTTCTCTGGCAGATTCGTAGACTTCAGTAACCGTTGTCCGGGATATATCCATCTGTTTTGCACATTGTTCATGTGTAAACTTTTCTAAATCTATCAGCCGGATCACTTCATACTCATCAACCGTCAGTACAATGTTATCTTCTGTAAAACGTCCTTTTGGTATAAAGCTGTCATAGACAGGTTCTGCACAGATTCTTCTGCATCTGCTTGGTCTTGCCATAGAATCACTTCCATTTTTGTTTTCGACATATGTCGTAAATGATTATAGCACGGGTAAAAGGTAAATGCAAGATACTATGAAATTTATTTGTTACTATTATTTTTGATACCTGTTATCATTTTTCTGAAATTAATCAAAAATAATAATGCAGTTGTGCATACTGCCAATGTATCTGCTATTGGTTCTGCCATAAATACTGCCATTGTCTTGTTTTCAAAAAAGTGAGGAAGTGCAAATATCAGAGGTATCAGCAGAAGTATTTTTCTGAATATCGAAAGGAAAATAGCTGTGGGAGCCTGGTTCAATGCAACAAGGCTGTATTGACAGGCTACCTGCACTCCGAAAATCGCTGATGTACACATAAATATTTTCAGTGCCCACGCCGTATAAGAAATCAATTCTTTATCGTCTGTAAAAATCCCTGCTGTAATTTCCGAGCCGAACATACAAAGCAGCCATATCAGTACAGAACCTGTCAGGCAGGAACAGAGCAGCAGTTTGAAAGTCTTTTTTATACGAGTTATATTGCCTGCACCGAGATTATAGCTCAATATGGGCTGTGCTCCCTGTGTCAGACCGACCAATAAAGCATAGTGAAATTCATAATACTGCATAAAATTGAAACAGCACCTACCGCAATATCTCCGCCATATTTCAAAAGAGCTACATTAAAACTTACCGCTACCAGATTTTCGGTAAGCTGCATCAAAAAAGGAGAAAGCCCCAATAATACACAGGGCAGTAGGATACCGGGCATAAGCCGCAGATGCTTTCTTTTCAGATGAAGTAACAATTTCTTTGAACATAAAAATTTTATTACCCAAACGGAAGAAACGGCTTGAGAAATAATTGTTGCCAAGGCTGCACCCTCTACACCCATATCCATACAAAAAATTAAAATCGGATCAAGAATTATGTTGTATACCGCTCCGATCACGACGGTCAGCATAGGGTCTGAAAAATAAACTGTGTAAATGCAAAAACCCTTAAATTTTTGACAATACTAAAAATGCAGCCAAAAGTGGCAACGCTGAGGAGCGACCAAACGCAGGCTGTGAGATAAAACGGTGGAAAGCGGCGGCAGAAATG
>JALEVO010000140.1 GCA_022788225.1 Oscillospiraceae bacterium
CATTTCTGCCGCCGCTTTCCACCGTTTTATCTCACAGCCTGCGTTTGGTCGCTCCTCAGCGTTGCCACTTTTGGCTGCATTTTTAGTATTGTCAAAAATTTAAGGGTTTTTGCATTTACACAGTTTATTTTTCAGACCCTAGAATACCCTACGCAGCCTTTCTCTTTTTATCATATTTTCTGCTGTCAGCAACGGAAGCTTAGAGCCGCCTCTGCTCATACTCATAGCTTTCTGGTTTGTAATACTGTTGCTTTCTCCCTGATGCTGTAATTGATATTTATTTTTGACATAGAAGTGCCTGATAAATATGACTTGATATAATTATACATTACCATCCTGTGTATGTCAATCACTCAAACAATGCATTTCATAAAACTACCGTACTTTCATTGCAGTAACTTCGCACTGCCGGATTACAATTACAAAAGATCAGGTTGCAAAGAAACGTGTGGGTACAAAAATTGTAAACCCGCATATTACGTGGCTTGTGAGAGGGACACCCTTCAGACCCCACAGGTAATATTTACGCTGAAGACTTTGCCGAAATATAGGAACAGCAGAGTCAGATTCTGCATCATACTGCTTTAAGCAAACAGTTCTCCTGCTGTATCCTGATAATACTCTGCCTGAGCCGACCACAGCTGCGCATAGTGTCCGCCTGCCGAAACAAGCATTTCGTGACTTCCACGCTCCACGATCTCACCATTTTCCATTACAGTTATCTCATCGCAGAAACGACAGCTGGAAAGTCGGTGTGAAATGTAGATAGCTGTCCGTGTTCCAACAATGCCGTTGAACTTCGTGTAAATATCATGCTCGGAGATAGGGTCAAGTGCGGCGGTAGGCTCGTCAAGCACGATAAACGGCGCCCCCTTGTATATTGCCCTTGCAAGGCAGAGCTTCTGCGCCTCACCGCCGGAGATTTCCACGCCATGCTCGTCAAAATCCTTATACAGACAGGTGTTTATACCATCGGGCATACTGTCCAGCCTTTCGGACAATCCGCTCCTGCGGACGCAGTCTTCCACTCTCGCCGAATCGTATTCCGTACTTGCCGCCACATTCTCAGCAATGCTGAAAGAAAACAGCTTGCTGTCCTGAAAGACCACCGAGAACAGCGCCATGTATTCCTCATAATCGTACTTGCGGATATCAATTCCATTCAGTGTGATTTCTCCCTTTGTCGGGTCATAAAGCCTGCAAAGTAGCTTGACGAGGGTGGATTTGCCGCAGCCGTTTCGCCCCACAAGTGCCATTTT
Organism: Oscillospiraceae bacterium; assembly: GCA_022788225.1. Lineage (GTDB taxonomy): Bacteria > Bacillota > Clostridia > Oscillospirales > Ruminococcaceae > Porcipelethomonas. The sequence continues at coordinate 1,260 of JALEVO010000140.1, forward strand.
CTCACCGATACGCCATTTCAGATTTACATCATGCAGGACATACTGTTCTGTGTTCGGGTATTTGAACCATACATGACGAAACTCAAATTCGTATTCGTTGTCATTCCGCTTTTCGGTGGGGATAGTGCCCTTGTACTTTTCATCGGGAATGTCAAGGAAGTCGAAATACTTCTTGCAGAATGTGGGTGTTATCTTCAGAAGTCCGTATCCGTCGGATATTTCCGAAACACCTGCCGAAAAGTTTTCAAAATACAATGCAAAAGCAATAACCTCGCCCGGTGTGAGCATCCCGCTTGCCGCCCTTAATACTGCAAAACCGTACATCAACACCTTTGTAAGAATATTCACCAACTGAAAAATTAAATTTGGCAGCATAGCCTTTTTGTAGCCTTTGAACCAACCGTCAGAAATTGTTTTCTGAGCCTTGTCAAGCTCTTTCTCGATAAGACTTTTCTGTGAGTACATTCTTATCTCTTTTCCGTTTCGGTAATTGTTCAGCACATACTGATTAAAAAAGGTGTCGGCACGACCAGCAGATATAACATTGTTGTCGTTGTGTATCTCCTCAAAGCCGAGTATCGCTTTCGGGTTTATCACCAGAGATTTTATCAGTTCCAGCACCGCTGTTATGACCGCCACTGCGATGAATCCCCACACAGATTGGATAAATCCTGCAAACCCTGTTGTCACAGCTGGTTCTCTGAAAGCTGTCGGGGTAATAAGTATAACTCCTGTTACTACCATAAAAAGCCCGCCGATTGTGAGTTTAAATAAACGGCATACAGCGGCGATACCTGCATTGTGATTCTTCGGCTGAAAGCTTGCATTTGCATATTGATTCTGCGTATCAGTACTTTCCAGATGAATGTAATCCATCGTCATTACCTTTTGCCAGAGATTCTTCTGCAGATTTGTGTCCCGTGTAAATTCATGTGAGTCCTTGCGCCTGAATAAGAGTCTTTGTATTACGGAAAGCACTGCCTGAATACCCACAACTATTGCCGCATATGTCAGCAGAGTTCCAAGGGGTTTGGATTGTGAAATTCCGTCAATGATCAGCGCTGACAGATAAATCAATATAAATTCACCGGAGAGATCAACGCAGTATCTTATCGTATCTCTCGCTACAAATCCCTTGTCTGCGGCATTTACAGCTTTCAGTGTGCGCTTTATTATCTCACGCTTTTCTTTGGCACTCAGCTTTGCTTCTTTATTCCCATTCATCCTTATGCACCTCCTTATGGCTGTAATATGAACTTTGAAGTTCAAACAGCTCTGCGTACTTTCCGCCCTGTTCCATCAGCTGAGCGTGAGTACCCTCCTCGGCAATTGCACCGTTTTCTATCATTATTATTCTGTCGCAGAATCGTGTGGAGGCAAGTCTGTGTGAAATGAACACGCTTGATTTGTCCTTTGAAAAGTCCGCATAATTCAGATACATTTCCTGTTCTGCAATGGGGTCAAGTGCCGCTGTGGGTTCGTCAAGAAGTAAAACAGATGCGTTCTTATAAAGTGCCCTTGCCAGAGCAAGCTTTTGCGTCTGTCCGCCGGAAAGCTCTGTTGCATTCTCATAAACCGATTTCACAAGACGAGTGTTCTCCTTTTCGGGCAGGCTCATAACCTTATCATAGATACCAGCCTTTCTCAGACAATCATAAACTCTGTCCATATCAATATGGTCAATATCCGCTCCTGCAACATTTTCTGCGACAGTAACTGGTAACACAGAAATATCCTGAAATACCGCACCGAAAAGGCTGAAATATTCATCTCTGTTGTAGCTGTTCACAGGCTTGCCGTTCAGAAGTATTTCACCCTCGGTGGGGTCATAAAGTCCCGACATAAGCTTTATCAGCGTTGTTTTGCCTGCACCATTAAGTCCCACCAGCGCAAGCTTTTCTCCCTTGTGCAGCGTGAAAGAAATATTCTGTATAGTTGCCTTTTCAGCACCGCTGTATTTGTAGCTTACATTTCTGAACTCTATCTCGCATTCACCAGACGGCAGCTTTTCACCCTTGCCACGATTGGTCTTGTCTTTTATATCAAGATATTCTCTTGAATATGAGATGTTGTTGGACAGCCAGTTGAATCCCGAATATTTATCGAAAACATCTCTTACAGAAGAACTGAATGAATGTATGGAATTGAAATAAAGTACAAAATCTCCGGCACCGAAATTGCCTTTCACCACCATATAAATCACATAGGCGTATGCGGCGAAATTTGATAAATATATCATTAGAACACGGACAAGATCGTGTCTGAACGACCATTCATCCTGCTGTTCATACCAGTCAAGACGGTTATTGAAAGACCTTTTAAATATCTTCATGAACCATTTGTCCATACCGTAAATGCGGACATCTTTTGCGGTCGCAAAATTACTGCCTGCGCTATGGATATAATCAAGCTGACGGTCATATTTTTGCCAGTTGTCCGCCATATTCCATATCCACATCATTTTGTGACGTTCGATGTAATAGCTTGCAATCGCAGGAACACCGACGATAAGCAGCATCACAGGGTCAAGCATGGACAAAATTG
>JALEVO010000151.1 GCA_022788225.1 Oscillospiraceae bacterium
TCAATTTTCAAGATACCTTCTCGCTCTCGTCAGAAAGCTTATCTATTATATCATAGATTCTTTCGCTTGTCAATACCTTTTTTTAAAAAAGTTTTTGACGCCCTTCAGCTTTTCGCTCTCTCGTTCGACAGCTTTATTATTATATCACACACTTCCCCGCTTGTCAACGGTTTTTTTGCGATTTGGAGGGTTGCACAATTAAATGTCTTTTTATCGGACTTTATGTATAATTTATGTGCAATTAACATATTTTTTACTCATTTAGTGCAGATTATAACCCCTGAAATTACTGCAACATATTCAATAATTACATATAACGCTGTGTTCTTCACAAAATCATTATGGCAGTCTGCAATTATCCTGTAATTATTGTTTAATGCACATTTTATATCTATCTCGTCGCCGGTTTCCTTTTCAAGCTCTGTAGGATATGCAAGATTAGCCGAATATTCCTTTTCATCAATCATGTATTTAACAGTGTAAACATACTTTCCCGGTAAACCATACACCTTGTCAACTACACCTGTTAACCCTCTGCCCTTTTTATACATAATCAGATAAGGGCAGAAATATATCAGCAAAACCAGTGACACAGCTATAAAAAAGGCGGTCACTATTAATATTTTCAATTTCATATCTCCATGTAAAAAAGGACACCAAAGTGCCCTTTTCTCAGACGTTTTCCTCGTCCTCATCATTTTCAAGCTTTACCGCCTTGATTTTGGATATCCAGTTATCCTCCGTCAGCAGAACAGTAAACTCATAATTGCCGTATTTGACAGACGGTGTCTCGTCCTCGTCGGGTATTCGTCCCAGCAGGTCCACAACAAACGCACTCATGGTATCATAATTGTGTTCCTCCGGCAGTTCTATTCCCAGTGCTTCTTCAGCGTCCTCGGGACTGGTATCGCCGGAAATAGTGTACACTCCCTCCGATATCTTTACAATCTCCGCCTTTTCGTCATCATATTCGTCCTGAATATTGCCTACTATCTCTTCAAGCAGGTCTTCCATGCTGACTATTCCCGCAGTACCGCCGTATTCGTCAACCACAACCGCCAGCTGGGATTTGGTCTTTGTCATATTTTCAAAAGCGTCTGCGCACTTGCAGGTATCCGGAATGTACATAACCTTTCGCATAAACTGCCTTACCGTAAAATCCTCGGAATGCTCACAACCCACAAGGCAAAGCAGGTCTTTGACATTTATAATGCCGATTATGCTGTCAACCGTTTCCTCGTATACCGGTATTCTTGAGTACCCCTCATTAATCGCAAGATAGACAATGTCACCGATTTTGGATTCAACATCAGCGGCGCAGATATCCTTTCTGTGGGTCATTACCTCCGACACCACCGAGTCACCGAACTCAAAAATATTGTTTATCATCTCACGCTGACTTTCCTCGATAACACCGGTTTCATTTCCGGCGTCAACCATCATAAGTATCTCTTCTTCGGTAACAACGTCTTTTCCCGATTTCACAGGCACTCTGAATATGAAACAGAACACAGCCGCAATTGCGTAGCTTACCGCACTGAAAGGCGACATGACCACCATAAGCGCCCTTACCGGTATCACCGTGCTCACCGCAAAAGACTCAATATTTTTGCTCACAAGCTTTTTAGGAAGTATTTCTGTCACTGCCGTCATAGCTACCGCCACACAGGCAACAGTTGCCGCCGCCAGCAGAAGACCTTTCAGTCCGGCTGTACTGTGTGACACAAAAATCACCGACAGCACAGCTATAAGTATTGTAAAGACTGTCCTCGCCGTGGAGAACGTCAGAATAAGCCGGCTGGGCTTTTCGATAAGCTTTGCAAGTCCACGGTATTTTTTGTCCTTTTCCGCCGCTGATTTTACTTTTGAATCGCTCACTTCAATATCAGCATATTCACAGGCGGCATAAAAACATTTCAGCAATGAAAAAACAATAAGCAGTATAAGATAAATACGTCGGCTCCCGTCAGAATCCATGTTCAACTCCATAATCTGCAATGCAGAACCGCCCTTTCCGGCAGGCGGTACGCCGTATTTCAGTTACAAGTATTATATAATACATATTACGTTTTGTCAATAGGGAGTTTCTTTGACCGCACAAAGAAACAAATGCAAGATTTTGCCTTTTACAAGGCAGCAGGGTATTGTTCATTTCTTTGCTTGCACAAAGAAACGAACCAAAGAAATGCACCCACTCAGACGCCGTGGGCGGCTTGTGCGGCTTGCGCCGCAAATCACTGGGATTTTGTTTTTAACTAAACTGCGTTGTCTAAACTGACTACACCATAATTGCAGTTAAAGTCGTTCTAATCTAATAAAGTCAAAGGAAACTTTAACTGCCCTTAAAATAGCTATGCAGTTAATGTTTTCCTTCCGCTTTAAAAACTTTAGCGAGTAAGGACTGCAAGCAAGAGTAAACAAGTATGTACCAACCCAGCTGACTTTACTTACAAGATAACCTGTCTTTGCCGCCCCGGCGGCATGGCAGTCCGGCGGCAGCCGGTGCATTTCTTTGGTTCGTTTCTTTGTGCAGGCAAAGAAATGAACAATACCCCTTGCCTTAAAAAAGGTAAAAAATGGCGGGCGACCAGTGGTCGCCCGAATACATAAAATCATTTTTTAAGAACTGCGCTTGCCAACTCTTCCATTTTCGGAATATCAGAATCTTTCATAGTAGATTTAATAGTAACAACAGGCTCTGTCAGGGTAATATTTTTCATACCCTCAAGAATACCTTTCATTGTCTTTGCGGCAGACGGTGCCCATGAACCGTTTTCAATAATACCAACAGTTCTCTTCTGATAGTTTTTAGCTTTAAGGTGGTGCAGAAATTCCTCCATGCACGGGAATACACCTGCATCATAGCTTGAAGCCGCCAGTACAATAGCATTGTATCTGAAAGCGTCCTCAACAGCTTCTGCCATATCATCTCTTGCAAGGTCAGTTATAGCAACTTTCTTCGCACCCTTGCTTTCAAGAATCTCTTTCATCTTCTTTGCAGCAGCGGCAGTATTGCCGTGAATTGACGCATAAGCCACCAGTACGCCCTCATCCTCCGGCTCGTAGCTGCTCCATGTTGCGTACTTGCCGATGTAGTATTCAAGGTTTTCGCTTAAAATCGGTCCATGGAGAGGACAGATAGTATTTATGTCAAGAGCAGACGCTTTTTTCAGCAGTGCCTGAACCTGTGCACCGTATTTGCCAACAATGTTGAAGTAGTATCTTCTTGCCTCACACGCCCAGTCCTCGTCGGTGTCAAGTGCGCCGAACTTTCCGAAACCGTCCGCAGAGAACAGTATCTTTTCAGTCTTTTCATACTCTACCATAACCTCCGGCCAGTGAACCATAGGAGCCATAAAGAACTGCAAAGTATGACTTCCCAGAGAAAGCTCATCGCCCTCTTTTACGATAACCGACCTGCCTGCAACGTCAATGTCGAAAAACTGCGGCAGCATTGCGGCGGATTTTGCGTTAAGAACAAGCTTCATTTCCGGATACTTTTCAGCGGCAAGCTTAATGTTTCCGGCATGGTCAGGTTCAAGGTGTGAAATAACCAGATAGTCCGGAGTTTTTCCGGCAAGTGCCTTTTCAAGATTTGCAAACCACTTTTCTGATACTCTCATATCAGCGGTGTCCATAACAGCAATCTTTTCGTCAATAATAATGTATGAATTGTAGGAAACGCCGTTTGGCACGTCGTACTGGCTTTCAAACAGGTCAATTTCCCTGTCGTCAACACCTATGTAAAGAACTGCGTCTGAAATTTTAACGTCACTCATTTGTATAACCTCCGTAAATAGTAATCAATACTATAAATATATCATATATTCCGTCATTTTTCAAGCTTTTGCGAGAAAAAATTCTTTAATGATTCAGGGGGCGCCCTCTCTTGCAGGGCGTCCCCTCTTGAAAATCAAAGATTTTCAATTCACCCCTTGCGGAGCGCTTCTAAGGCAAGGTATTTCGCCGTCTGCGGACGGCGACAAGGGGGCTTTGCCCCCATTGACCCCCACAGCCTTTGAAAAGGCTGGCGAAACTTTTAAATTTAGTACCCACTACAAAACAACTTTTATGACAGCAAATTCACCTTTTATGATAACTCCTGAAATCAAAGTGAATAATCTCGGTAATAAAACTAAGCATTTCGGACGCTGAATGAATAAGTTCCATTACCGTGTCCGTGTCGATATCAAAAGGAATGTCGGCAGGGTATCTTGTTTCTATGTAGTAATGATTGAGCAGAGTGCTCTTTTCCAACCACTTGCCGAAATGATAGTCTATCTGCATTGCCTGTTTGCAGAGCCATGTAAGGTTGTGCCCGTCATAGAGATGATGCTTTTTAAAAAGCAGATAGCCTTTCAGCGCTTTTTCAATGCACTGCTGACAGTGAAAGGCAGCGCCGTTGTAGCACCTTTCGTCACCCTGAAGATTTTTTGCGGCAAGCAGGTCAAGATTGGCATAGTAAAGCCAGTCAAAATATCTTCTGCTGTCGCTGTCACGATATCCTCTACCCATCTATTTCCGCTCCTGAATTTTCTATTTTCCATGCGAAAGTACCTATTTCATTTTTCAGCCTGTTAAATTCGCTTTCACGGTAAATAACAAGGTCAAAAGGCAGTTCGCAGTCCACTTCAAGGTAAAGGCGGCACTCAAGTTCAGGCAGATTGTGGGTATCATCATCAAGAATAAGTGCAAGCTTAAAGCTTGTCAGCTCTGAATCATTGTCCACTTTAAAGCTTATAAGAAAAATTTTTTTAATGTCAGCACAGCTTTTTTTCAGCAGTTTCGCCGTATTGCTTATTATCGGATTATCTTTCATACCGGTTCCTCCCTCAGAAAATATAAATTCCGTCCTCACAGTTAAAGATGTACTTCATCTCGTCTGTAAGATTATAGTCATCACCGTCGCCGCCAATGGCAGTCAGGTCAAAGGTAACGTATTTTGCGCTTTTTATAGTATCAGAAAAGCTTTTTTCCTTTCCAGCGTCCTTATAGATACCGTCCAGCAGGTCCTTTATATCGTTTATTCCGTTGTCGTCCTTGCTGTCACCGCAGTCGGTCACCTCTATCTGTGAAAAGTCAAAACCTGCGCCCAGGTCTGTTTCCAGCTGACTGTATTCATCATCAACATACCCTTCAATATCCATAGACTGCTTGTCTTTAAGAAAGTCCAGATAAGCCTCCGGCTGAACCGACTCAAAAAGCTCGTAGTCCTTGCTCTGAATTGAAACGTAATAGTTGACAAGTGCTTCCATTTCCTCGTCCTCAACGAATCTGCCGTCATAAATCAGATAAATTTCCCCGCCGTCAACCTCTTTTAAAGCCTGACCGTAAAAATAATCCTGTGAGGACTCCTCTTTATCTCCGCAGCCGCAGAGCATAGCGCCTGTAAAAACAGCACAGACTGCAATTGAAATGATTTTTTTAAACAAACCAAGAACCTTCTTTCCGTTATTTCTTTATTTATCATAACTCAAACAACCCGCCGTGTCAATGGATTTACAGCAAAATTATAAAAAAATATTGAAAAATTCACAGCAATATAGTATAATTTACATATAGCGTTAAAAGGTGCGGAAAATAAATTCAAAAGTTTCGCCAGCCTTTTCAAAGGCTGCGGGAGTCAACAGGGGCAGCGCCCCCTTGTCGCTCACCGCAGTGAGCGAAACTCCTTAAAGCCGCCGTATATTTACGCAAAATCCGGCAAACTAAATGCCACAGAAAACTAACCAAAGCCAAAACTATTCCGGCGGATTTTTCATTCAACAGCGTCAGCGTTTTGAATGAACCGCCCTCAGGCGGCGAAAACCTGACAATGCACAGTAAACAGGCAAGCGTATTTACTGCCGCCTTTTTCAACCGTATTTTTTCACATTCAACAGCAAATAATAAAGGCATTACCGCACAATTAACAGCTGTCGCTTTTGCCGCACATCTGCTTGCAGATTTTCCGTCATATCACACAAAAATCTTTTAACATACGCCAGTATGCCTGCAAGATTTTTATGCAATCTGACAAAAAATCTGACTGCGCATCTGTACGACAATAAT
>JALEVO010000054.1 GCA_022788225.1 Oscillospiraceae bacterium
ATCAACTGGCAATATTTTGCCGACTGACTGTCAAAATATGTTTCAAAAGCGCTGACTGCCGCTAATACACTGATGTCTGTGGTTGAATACAGCTTTTGAAGTGCCGCAGAATATGATTCCAGATTCTGATATGCCGTTTCAACGGAATCATAGTAACCCAGAGGAGTTATATCCCTGCTTTTGTCATAGACTGCGTTCAGCTGCCTGTAATATTCCTCCTCAGAAACGCTGACATCATTCCACTTGTAATAAGTCCCTATATACTGATTACCGCCATAATCACCCATTCCGACTGCGACAAATTCTCCGTCTTCAATCTTATAGACATGATCATAGTAAACGTCCATATGTCCTGCGCCGTTGCAAATCAGATTTTCCTTTTCTATATAGGTGAATTCAAGCCGACTGAGCTGTTTTTCATGAACTTCGCCGTTATAATAGCAGCATATTGTTGTTCCGTCAGCCTCACAGCAGCCATATACCACCAGCTCCGGAATTTCATCTTCATCAATGTAAATCAGACTGAAAGTGCAGTTTTCCTCCATGTACGGCACACTGTCAACATATTCCTCATAAGCGTTGACTGCCTCTGGAACTTCGTTATATAAAACCGGTTCAGTATTCAGTTCGTCACTCAAAACATAGGTATAATCGGGAATTGAGGAAATAGCAATTATAAGTGCAAAAAGCAATTTAATCATTTTTTACCGCTTTCCTTATAATCGAATTAGCCGGAAACTCCTTTTCGCAAGGAAAACTGAACTTCATCATTGCGTGATTGACTGTTTCAAGTACTTCGCCGTTTTCGTCAAGTAGTTTTTCGGGAGTGATTGTGTATGGTTCGCATTTCGGCGACAGAATCTCCAGCTCATCTCCGGCAAAAAACCTGTTTCGCTGTGTGGCGTAAACTGTACCATTTTCGCACCTGTCCACAACCGCCACAACATCATAGTTTCGGATATATCCGCCGGTTTCGTAGTACTGACAGTCCTTGGGGTGTCCGAAGAAAAAGCCTGTGCAGTATTTTCTGTGGCTGACCTTGAACACCTCGTCGCTTATCCACTGCGGAAGCGGTTCACCGCCGTGCTCCTTATGCCAGTCCACAGCCATTCTGTAGGCATTTGTCACAACGGAAACATAGTATGCCGACTTTGCTCTTCCCTCAATTTTAAGACTGGTAACACCAGCCTCGGCAAGCTTGTCAATATGGTTTATCATGCAAAGGTCTTTGGAATTGAGGATATAAGTACCCTTTTCGTCCTCAAAGACCGGGAAATACTGTCCCTCTCTCTTTTCCTCCATAAGATGATATCCCCATCTGCATGGCTGTGCGCACTCTCCCCTGTTTGCGTCACGGTTTACAAGGTAGCTTGAAAGCAGACATCTGCCGGAAAAGGAAACGCACATTGCACCGTGTACAAAAACCTCAATTTCCATATCGGCAGGAGATTTCGCCCTTATCTCAGCAATTTCCTCAAGAGAAAGTTCCCTTGCAAGAACAACCCTCTTAGCACCCATATTGTAAAGTTCATTGGCAGTGACATAGTTGACAATACCTGTCTGTGTGGACATATGGATTTCCATATCCGGTGTGTACTTTTTTATAAGGGACATAAGACCTAAGTCCGCAACGATTACTGCGTCAACACCGCAGTACTGTGCATTTTCAATAAACTCCTTAAAATTGGGTATCTCGTCATTTCTCGGAAGAGTATTGCAGGTCAGATACACTTTGACGTCTTTGCAGTGCGCTTTGTTAACTGCTGTCTGAAGCTGTTCAAAGGTAAAGTTTCCCGGTGATGCTCTCATGCCGAATGTTTTCCCGCCAAGATATATTGCGTCTGCACCATAGTCAAGTGCTGCGTTAAATCTTTCCTCGTCACCTGCCGGTGCAAGTACTTCAAGATTTTCAAATTTATTCAAGTTATTCTTCTCCATTCTCATCGTCAGCAGACTGCTGATCGCTTACCATATCCTTGTTTGCCTCATGCTCCTCGTCAGTTTCAGCAAAGAATGTTTCTCCGGTGTCGATATTCGCATAGAAGAAATAGTAGTCAGTATCAGCCGGATACAAAACCGCCTCAATTGCATCAGTTCCCGGATTGCCGATTGCTCCCGGCGGAAGTCCGTTGCACTGATATGTATCGTAAGCCTCAAAAATCGCCTCTGACGGTATTTCAATATTAGGCTTTATAACCTCATCAACATAGTACGTTGTCGGGTCGGACTGGAGTTTCGGATACTCCTCCGGATTTGCAAGTCTGTTTTCAAAAACCGACGCTACCTTTTTCATTGTTTCAACGTCAGGAGATTCAGCCTGAACGATTGACGCAAGAGTGATAACCTCGTCAAGAGTCATGTTCATTTTCTTCATCTGAGCATAGTATTCAGGCTTGAATTTTTCATTAAAGTTCTTGTAGATTTTCTGGCAGACAACCTCAGGGTCAGTATCAACATAGAAAGTATAGGTATCAGGGAACAGATATCCCTCCATACGGTTAAATTTTGACGCTGTTGACGCCGGAAGATAATTTTCAAAGTCAAAGCCGTAATCGCCGGCATTGAAGTAGTAAACAAATCTTTCCGCCTCGCAGACCCCTGCCTCTTCCAGCTGTTTTCCGGCAGAAATAAGGTCACAGCCCTCTACAAAAGTCACATCCACAGTTTCCTTTTCAAGGGACTTGTCTGTTGTCAGCTCATTAATAATAGTTTCATAGGCATAACTCGGACTCAGTTCATGCTCTCCGGCAATATACTTTGTATCAGAGTCACCAAGCTTTGAAATGAACACAAAAGCTTTAGGTATTTTGATTATACCCTCGTCAAAAAGCAGCTGTGCCACCTCCTCAGTATTTGAACCCTCCGGAATAGTTACAATTTTAATATCATCCGATTTTCCTATGGCAAGCATATCTCTGCCCACAGAAATAATAAGTATGGAAAGTGATATTGCAATAGTAAAAATAATTGTAGTAACAATAAGAACAACCGGAAGTCTGCCGGACATTCTTATGCTCTTTTTCTTCCCTCTGCTGCGTCTCTGACCATTGTTTTCCGGATTTGAAGTTCTGACACTTCTGACATTCTGCTCCGTATTATAGTCATTTGTTCCTGTCTTTTCCACAACGCCTGTATTGTATGCGGAATGTACTCCGGTTCTTTCAGATACGCCGCTTACTCTGCCTGTGCGTTCCGTATTTCTGTTTATACTTCCCGTACGTTCTGCATTTCTGCTGACTCTGCCTGTCCGGTCTGAATTTCTGCTTACACTTCCGGTTCTTTCAGATGTAGCTGAATTCTTAGGACCGGCTGTTCTGCTGTACACCGTATCAGAGGAGTTTCTGTCATTTCCGGCTGATGGTGCCGAATATGAAGTCCGCTGATAAGCTGTTGTCTTTTCGCCTGAATTTGAACGCCTTTCGGATGCTGCTCTGTTAGCTGACGACGCAGCTGCTCTTTCCGCACGGCTTATACCGGAATTATTCTGGTTCTTCCCCACTGATGAAAGAATTTCCTCCAGCATTTTATCTCTGTCAGAATTTCTGTTATTTTTATCCATTATACGCCTCCAGATTTTTTTCTGTGGCAACATACGCCGCCTTACGGTCATACTCATTTCTCACAAGCTGACCAAAAATATTCCCGCTGTAGCATATCCCTACCGGTATTATATTCTCATGCGCTGCCAGAAACCGGTCATAAAATCCCCCGCCGTAGCCTAAGCGGTAACCCTTTTTATCAAAAGCAAGCGCCGGAACAACACACACCGTTTTACTGTCAAATTCCCTCACTTCCAGAGATTCGTCAGCATAAGGCTCATAAATGCCGAAAGCTGATTTTTCAAGAACCGCTTTCCCGTCATAATAATAAAATTTCATAACGCTGTTCTTAAAGCACCTTGGAAGTGCGGTTTTAATACCATTTTCAAGACAGTAAGCTATAATTTTTTCCGTGCTGACCTCTATCTCCGTGGATTTATACACAAGGACAGTTTCAGCATTTACAAACTCACTGCATTTTAACAGGTTTTCAAATACGCCGTCATCAAGAATTTTTTTATCTTCTTTGTTCATACCTCGCCGCATGGTCTTTATTTCAGACCGCAACCTGTTTTTCTCATTATCAATTTCACTCATTTTTTATAGATAACCGATTCTTTAAGTATGTCACGTCTTTCAGCAGAAATCAGATTTTTCACAAGTTCAAAAGAAAACTCCATTGCTGTTCCTGCGCCTCTTGACGTAATAATTTTTCCGTCAGTGCATACTGCCTCGTCGCTTACCTGTGCACCCATAAGCTGAGTTTCAAAGCCTGTATAGCAGGTTGCTTTCTTTCCGTTGAGGATTCCCTTGTGTCCTAAAATGGACGGTGCGGCACATATAGCACCAATATATTTATCATTTTCAACGCAGAAATCAATTGCTCTCTGAACATCTGCTGACTTTTCAAGATTGAGAGTACCCGGCATTCCACCCGGAAGAACTATCATGTCAAGCTTGTCGTCAAGCTTTATTTCAGCGGCGTCAATATCTGCCGCAACAGTTATGCCGTGAGAACCTCTCACAACGTTTCCGCCCACACCGGCAGTCACAACCTCAAGCTCGCATCTTCTCAGCATATCAACCGGAGTCAGCGCCTCAACTTCTTCAAATCCGTTTGCCAAAAAAACATAAATCATTTTAATTACTCCTCTATTTTATTTTCACTGCATATTTGTCAAGTACAAAAACAGGATTATACGATCTCTTTGATTTTCTCAGACCCTCAATACCAAGATCCTCTTCACGGTTCACATACTTAAAACCGTTTGCGGCATATTTCAGAAATTCATTGTTTATCGCCGGATAAAGACCGTCAACCGATGCGTCCGCCTTTTCAATGTGAACACAGAATGTATTGCTGTTGAGCGGTTCGCCTATGGTAAACGCTTTTACACTGCCGTCAATGGTTATAACGCCGCCTTTTAGTTCAAGTTCCTTGAAATAAGTAAAATAAGTATGGATAGCGTACTGCTCTGCCACGCTTGAATGGTCGTCATAGCCTTTTTTATCGTTATAACTGACCACGCTTAATTCTATGCACTCGTCAAAGAACTTCTCCGACATGGGGTAAAACTGCCAGTTATAATTTTTCATTTTAGCAAGATGATTACGCTTTTTATGGTACTTTTTTCCTTTCAAGTTTATAAGTTCGTCAGCAAGGTAAATATAATCTCCGCTGCCGTCTGAAAGTTTAGCGTCAAAACCGTTTTCGCCGTAAATATTACGAAATATTTCAAGACAGCTTTCAGTAACGCCAGTAATAATCAGCGGTTTTCCCTGAGAATCTGCATATTTTTTCAGTACATCAAAAACTTCTCTGTAATCACCGCTGCCTGCTGGAAATGAAAAACTGGTATACTCTTCGTCCTCTGCCTTTATGAGGTAAAAGTCCTTGTACCGTGATATTGTAGAATCACTAAGCCTTCGCCACGCCATATTATTGGCAAAGCTGTATTCACACCCCATAAAATCCGATTTTTTCAGCAATTCATTTATCCATTGCCTGTCACCTATATCTATCTGACGAAATTCGAGCATTTATATCACCTTTGAAATTTCTTTCATAACATTTTCGGAAATTACTTCCACAGGAAGCGGATTTTCACCGTCACTGCATTGGGTAACAGTCCAGTCAAGTTTATTAGCAGCATAAAGTGCAGTTTTACGGCAATTTTCAAGATAGCTTACATGGGCCTCATGTATATCTTTTCTCGATTCGTCCCCATTATACCGCTTTGACAGCAGTTTCTGGGAAATATTAGTCGGCATATCAAGAAAAATAACCTTGTCCGCAGGAGGAAGTCCAAGCTTTTCATGCTCATAGTCATAAAGC
>JALEVO010000128.1 GCA_022788225.1 Oscillospiraceae bacterium
TCAGCAGTGAACTTCAGAATTTCTCTGATAGCCGAAGCCTGAAGTCCGGAAACCTTTTCTGAAAATTTATAATTCATTTTTAATGCAACGCCTTTCATAACTAAAAATATAACTGCATATAATTATAACACATATTCAAAAATGTATCAATATAATTTACTACAATTCTTCAAATCATTATGCAATTTCAACAAATTGAAAATAATTATTTTTAGCAATAAAACAATAAGAACTTGTTCTCACAGGAAATTTATGCGGATTTTCAGTGCAGTATGGAAAAATTTTTCTGCAAATCTGCCAGTGATAGCAAGTTTCAAAGGAGATACAGCTTGAAAAACCAAAGCTTCCTCAAAGGCTCTGTTATACTTATTGCCTCTGCCGTTATCGCCAAAGCGGTGGGGGCGCTTTTCAAGATACCGCTGACCAATATGCTGGGCGGTGTGGGAATGAGCTATTTCAGCTGTGCATACGGTCTTTTTCTTCCGGTCTATGCCCTGACAGCAACCGGTCTTACAACGGCTGTGGCAAAGCTTACCGCTGAAAACTGCGCATTCGGCAACTATAAAAATGCGGCAAAAATACGCCGTATCTCTCTCCTGTTGTTTACCGCCGTGGGGACAGCCGGAACACTGCTGATACTCCTTCTTGCAGTTCCCTTTGCCGGGAAAATAGCCGCCTGTCCAAAGGCGTGGCTTTCCGTTATGATGATTGCCCCCTCCGTGCTTTTCGGCTGCATTACAGCGGTCTACAGGGGTTGCTGGGAGGGTATGCGCAATATGTACCCCACAGCGCTGTCACAGGTGGTGGAAGCCGTTGTAAGGCTTGCCGCCGGACTTGCCCTCTGTTCATGGGTACTCTCAAACGAAGAAACGGTTTTGCAGTATCTCCCCAACGGAATCGACATAACCGCCGCCGCATCAGCCGCCGCTGTTTTAGGCATAACCCTTTCAACCCTTGCCGGAACACTTTTTCTGTACGTCAGAGGGACAGGACTTGAAAAAGGTTCTCCCCTGCTTAAATCCGGCAGAGAGCAAAGCGGACGGCAGATT
Source organism: Oscillospiraceae bacterium (assembly GCA_022788225.1). Lineage (GTDB taxonomy): Bacteria > Bacillota > Clostridia > Oscillospirales > Ruminococcaceae > Porcipelethomonas. The sequence goes on from JALEVO010000128.1 coordinate 1,050, forward strand.
ATAAAGTCACTGTTTGCGGTGCTTGTACCGGTTGCGCTGGGTTCAATAGTCACAAACCTCACTTCCCTTATCGACCTTGCAACCATTATCCGCTGTCTTGACAAGGCGGCGGTTCTGTCGTCGGACTACTTTTACGAAAATTTCGGTTTAAGCGGTATTTCGCAGGTTGAAATTTCCGAGTTTATCTACGGCTCTTTTACCGGTCTGGCTGTTACCGTTTTCAACCTTGTGCCGTCTGTAACCAATATGTTCGGCAAGGGAATACTCCCCAGTCTTGCACAGGCATGGGCAAGGGGAGACAGCAAAGAGTCTGAAAGGCTCTCACGGAGCGTTTTAAAAGCTACCGCCTTTCTCGCAGTCCCTTCCGGAAACGGAATAACCGTTCTGTCAAAGGAAATACTGCTGTTTCTTTATCCGGACAGAGTTGCGGAATGTACCGTTTCGGCTGACAGTCTTGGGTTTCTGGGTATAGGCGTGATTTTTCTTGCGCTGTCCTTTCCGCTTTTCAGTATGTTTCAGGCAATCGGAAAGGCTGACCTGCCGGTTAAGCTGATGGCGGTGGGGGTTGTAGTAAAATTTGCAGGAAATATGCTGCTGATACCCATACCGTCAGTCAACGTTTCCGGTGCTGCCATAGCCACACTTCTCTGCTATTTTGTGATATTTATATTATCTGTATTTTTCTACTGCAAATATACAAAAATCAGAATAAAAATCTTTTCGCTGCTGTTTCCGTCGGTATTATCAGGAATATTCTGCGGCGTTACGGCAAGGACAGTCTATTCGGCGCTGCCCCTTGAAAACCGTCTTGCACTCCCTCTTGCAATATTTGCCGGAGGTATAGTTTATCTTGGTGTTTCAGCGATTACGGGGAATGCAAAGGAATTACGATAAAAACAGAACTATCGAAAAATAAACATCTCCAAACAAAAATAACGGGCGACCAATGGTCGCCCCTACAATATTTTCTTATTTCCTGTCAGCAATCTGAACTCTTCTGATAAACAGATACGAAACTGCAAGGAGTACCACACCGCCGATAGTCATTGTAACCGACATATGACCAAAGCTTTCACCGACAAATTTCATAAATGATGCAAGCTTTCTTGTAATAAACAAATCAAACAATGCATAGTCCACAAAAGGTATTACAATAAATCCAATAATATATATTGCTGCCGGTATTACAAATTTCATGACCTTATTCAAACGATAAACAACCGCACCGATAAGCAATCCGGCTGAAAGCGCCATGAATTCAAATGAAAACTGCATTGCAAAGCCTTTGAGATAATCTGTAATTCCCGGAACTTCGCCATTTAGCAGGAAAATCTGTTCAAATGTCGAATCATAGGTGAAATTCTCAATAATGCTCTCGTAAGCATTTCCAAGCACGCAGTAAAGTGTATCCACACATGAACCTGTCAGCGCAAACAGCGCAAATGCAATTGCCTCACTTATAAAATAGGTCTTTCTTGATATTCCGTTCTGTACAGCCATGTTAAGATTTTCACGATAGCTTATTATTCCTACAATCAGCATAAAAATTATTGTGGAAAGCTCCATTCCGCCCAGCATACCGTCACCGTCCGTAGCAACTGCAAGTACCACTCCCAGATGAATAACAAGCAGAATCGCTCCTGCAAAGCCAAGATATCCTTTAATAAAATCGTTTATCAGATACTTTACCATACTCTTTATCTTCATAACCCTTTTCTCCTTATCACGAATTAGTCAGCTGTACAAACAGCTTCTGCAGATCCATTGCCGAAATTTCAAGTCCGTCCGGGACTTCGTTTTTGTCTGCCCTGCCAAGCACATAAGCCGTTTTCAGACCGCCTATCATATCACAGCCGATAACCTCTCTGCCCTTTATAAATTCGTCAACCGCTCCGGCAGCACCCGAAATTGTGTAGCCTGTTTCAAGGAGAGAATCTCTCGTCTGATTTCTGATTACCTCACCGTTTTTGATTATCACAACGTCCTCAATAACCGTTGAAACTTCCTCGATAAGGTGTGTTGAAATGACACAGCAGAACGGATTTTCAGCGTACTTTTCAATCAGACAGCGATAAAAAAGGTCACGGTGATTGGCGTCAAGACCTAAAACCGGCTCGTCAAGGAACACATAAGGGGTGTTGACGGACAGTGCAATGATTATCTTGAAAATTGAGTTGTAGCCTGTTGAAAGTGAGCGGACATTCTTGTTTACATTCAGATTAAATTCCTTTGAAAGCTTGTTTGCGTACTCAATATCAAAATCCGGATAAAACTCCTTAGTCCACTTAAACGCCTTTTTGATTTTAAGCTTCGGCGGATAAAGATTGCTCTCGCTCATAAGGTAAATCTTTGAAAGCGCCCTGTCGTTTTCCAGTGCATTTTCGCCGTCAACAGTAACACTTCCGGAACTGCTGAAAATTCTGTTTGATATGATTTTCAGCAGTGTGGACTTGCCAGCGCCGTTTCTGCCAAGCAGTCCGTAAATCTTGTTTTCCTCAAACGTGAGGTTTATGTTATTGAGCGCCCTTGTGTTTTTGTAGTCCTTTGTAACGCCCCTGACTTCAATACAGTTCATGTCTTACTCTCCTTTAAGCATATCTATGATTTCTTCTTTTGTAATACCAAGCCTTCCAGCCTCAGCAAGCATTTTTTTGACGTAGCTTTCAAAAAATGCGTCACGCCTTTTCTTTGCAAGCTTTTCCTTTGAGCCTTCCGCAACAAACATACCCACACCTCTTTTTTTATAGACAATGCCGCTGTCCACAAGAATATTTATGCCTTTAAGCGCAGTAGCCGGATTTATCTTATACATCACCGAAAATTCAGTTATTGAGGGTATTCTGCTTCCTTCCGGAAATGCACCGGTCAGTATGGCGTCTTCTATTCCCTCTGCTATCTGCACGAAAATCGGCTTTTCATTTTCAAATTCCACTTAGGTTATTGCACCTCCTTTTGTATTGGTTAGTTACTACACTAATTAACCACAACTGTATAATACCACATAATAAAAAGTTTGTCAAGTGTTTTCAGAAAATTTCCGCAAAAAAATATCGGGCAGCCAGTGGTCACCCGAATATCTGAAAGCAAACAAAAAGACCGGACATAAAGCCCGGTCTTTAAAATATCATATTAAGCTTATCTTATTTAAGAAGTGCTCTTGCAATTTCGATTGCATCGTAAAGGTCAATAACGCCGTCGCCTGTGATATCAGCAACCTTTTCCTGTTCAGCTGTAAGCTTTGTCATACCCATGATGTGCTTGCAGATTGCAATTGCGTCATAAAGGTCAAGCTTGCCGTTGCCTGTTACATCGCCCTTAACAACCAGTGCTGTTGTGATGTAGTCAAATGTTCTGCCGTACTTGATAGCATAGTCATATGCAGTTGACTTTTCAGCAACGTGCATTTTTGCACCCGAATAAATTGTGTTTGCACTGTCATAGATTGCGCATGAAGAATTTGTGATTGTGATATCAGTCATATTTGCACAGTTATAGAATGCAGCATAACCAATACTTGTTACACTTGCAGGAACAACAACAGTAGGAACCTTTGTACCTGCGAAAGCGTAATCACCGATAGTTGTCAATGACTCAGCAAGTGTAAGCTGTGAAAGTGCTGTACAGCCACTGAATGCGTATGCACCGATTGCTTTTACACCTGATGGGATTGATGCAGAAATAACAAATGTCTTGTCCTGGAATGCACGGTCAGCAATACCCTTTGTACCGCTCTTGATGTTTACAGCAAGGTTTTCGTTGCTGTCAAGACAGTTTACAACCCATGTATCAATGTAGATTTCAGGACCTGTCTGATTGCTGTAATCGCTTGTATACTTGAATGCGTCATATCCGATTGATGTTACGCTGTCAGGAATCTTGATTCCCTTGAGTGCGCTGCAGTTGTAGAAAGCACCTGCACCAATGCTTGTTACAGTTGATGCAATTGTAACTTTCAGCAGGCTTGTACAGTCAGCAAATGCACTGTTACCAATAGTCTTTACACCGCCTGTAACGCTTACTTCTCTGATATCTGCGTTCTTTGCAAATGCAGTATCACCGATAGTTACTACTGAGCTCGGGATAGAAATTGTTTCAAGACCCTTGCTGTAGAATGCTGAATCAGCAATACCTGTCGTACCGCTCTTGATTTCAACAGCTGTTGCGGAATCACTCTGTACAGCCCAGTTGTTTACATAGTAAACAGGACCGCTCTGGTTATTTACAATATATGTGCCTCTGAATGCTGAAGAGCCTACGCTTGTAACAGAATCAGGAATTGTAACACTCTGAAGCTCTGTACATCCGTAGAATGCATAATCACCAATTGAAGTTACACCATCAGAAATAATTACCTGCGAAAGACTTGAGCAGTCTTCAAATGCACTGTCAGCAATAGCAGTTACAGGCAAATCCAGAATTGCCGGCGGAATTGTAACTGTAGTTGCAGATGCAGCACAGTCTGTGATCTCAACGTGGTCGTCATAGGAAACATAAGTCATGTCGCCTACAGTACCAGTTGCAGCTGATACTCCGATTGATAATGCAGCTGTACAAACAGTAAAAGTACATACTGCTGATGTTATTACACCTAAAATGCGCTTAGTAATTTTCAAAATAAGCATCTCCCTTTATGTTTTTATTTTTTTACTACCAATAACATTATACCATATTTTTATCCAATTTCAAGTAAATGTTTTATAAACAACTTTCCACAATAATGTGCATTATGCATAAAGAACTCTGCTTTCCAGAGACGAAAGCAGAGTTCTGAATATTATTTATCAGAATCAATAAGACTCCAGTAGCCTTTAAGGTATACACAGCCGGATATAACTGTAAGTCCGGTAGATATCCATACCAGCGCCTGTATCGCAATATCAACGGCTTTCTGAATACCCCCTGCCGAAAATCCGAACCACTCAAAATCTCCGGAAACGGCAAGGTTTGCAAGTATCACAACGATTGTCACCATGGTAAAAGCCGTTTTCAGCTTTCCGGAAAATCCTGCCGCAACGACGATTCCGCCGTCCGCCGCAAGCAGGCGAAGTCCCGAAACCATAAATTCCCTTGCAACGATTATGATAACCGGTATAGATCCGATTATGTCAAGTTCAATAAAGGCTATAAGCGCCGATATTACAAGCACCTTGTCAGCTAAAGGGTCAAGAAATTTGCCGAAGTTGGTGACAAGATTATTCTTTCTTGCAATGTGACCGTCAAGAGCGTCGGTGACAGACGCCGCAACGAACACCACAAGGGCAAGAGTGAAGTTAAGCGGTATAGCCTTCACAAACAATAGCAGCAGAAAAACCGGTACTAAAACGGCTCGCAGCAGCGTCAGCTTATTTGGCAGATTCATCGGCTATCACATCTCCAATCAAGTCATAATCAAGAGTATCCGTAATTTTTATGTTTACATACTGACCGATATCAAGCTTTTCTTCTCCTGCAAAGAACACTTTTCCGTCAATGTCGGGAGCGTCGCCCCTTGTACGTCCGAACCAGCATTCAGCCCATTTGTCAAAGCCCTCAACAACAGCCTCCATGACCTTGCCGATACACTCCTCATTTTTGCGGCTGTGTATCAGCTGCTGCTGTTCCATGATAATGTCGGCTCTGTGCGCTCTTACTTCCTCGTCGACCTGGTCTGCCATTTCTCCTGCAACCGTTCCCTCCTCCTGCGAATAAGGGAAACATCCCAGTCTGTCAAACTCGATGTCCTTTACAAATTCCGCAAGACCGTTGAACTGTTCCTCAGTTTCACCAGGGAAACCGGTAATCAGCGTTGTTCTCAGAACGATTCCCGGAACCTTTGTGCGTATTTTCTCAATCAGTTCCCTCAGCTGTTTTTCATCGCCGCTTCTGTTCATTTCATAGAGTACGGCGCCGTTGCAGTGCTGTATCGGTATATCCATATATTTCACGATTTTCGGCTCTTTTGCGATAACATCCAGCAGACGGTCTGTGATTCTCTCCGGATAGCAGTAAAGCACTCTTATCCATCTGAAACCGTCGATTTTGCAGAGTTCCTCCAGCAGTTCCGGCAGCTTTGATTCACCGTATAAGTCCTCGCCGTAGCGTGTTGTGTCCTGTGCAATTACTATCAGTTCAGTAACACCGTTTTCAGCAAGCCACCTTGCTTCCTTTAAAGCGTCCTCCATAGGAACACTTCTGAAACGTCCTCTTATCTGTGGAATTGCGCAGTAGGAACAGCAGTTGTCGCAGCCCTCCGCAACTTTAAGGTAAGCAAAAAACGGCAGTGTTGAAATAATTCTTCCCCCTGTCACCGGCAGATTTTCCTTTGGTGCAAAGTCAACCACACGCTCGTTTGCCAGAACGTGGTCGATAACATCAATGATATCCTCCTGATTGCCGATACCGATAACGGCGTCAGCCTCGGGGAAAAGTTCTGCCGCTTCCTCTTTATATCTCTCGGAAAGACAGCCTGTTATAATGATTTTTTTGATAGTACCCTCTTCTTTGAGCTTTCCCAGTTCAATTATAGTTTCAATTGCCTCTTCCTTTGCAGACTGTATAAATCCGCAGGTGTTGACAACTGCAATGTCAGAAAGCCCCGGTTCTGTTACAAGTTCATATCCTCTCTGTCTTAACTTGTAAAGCATTCTTTCAGAGTCCACAAGGTTTTTGGAGCAGCCCAGTGAAACAAGTCCGATTTTAATAGGCATATGCTTTATCTCCTTTATTATTCTTCAAGGTATTCTTTTACTGCGCTGTTTATATCGTCAAAGTCATATCCCATTCTTGCAAGGGCGTTTTTCACCTTTGCAATGGATTTTTCGTCCTCAGGGTCTTCAAGATACCCTGCGTATTTATTCTCTATAACAGACATAAGCCGCTCATGCAGACCTTCCATTTCGCTTTCAATAGCATCATCTGCAACCGCACCACGAACGCCCCTTTTGTAAAGCTCCTGCCTTACTCTCCTGGGACCGCAGCACTTGCACACCATATAGCTGTAAACTATTTCGTTGGCGTATCTGCGGTCGTTGATATATCCTCTTTCCGCCATATCGTTTGCAACAGCAAAACAGATTTTGTCGGGGTAATTATTTTTAAGCTTTTCAAAAAGCTGAATATAGGAATAATCCCTTTCATTGATAAGGTGCATCGCCCTGCGTGTGGCACGTCTTAAATCAGAAGCATAAAGGACTTCTGTCAGCTTGTCGTTTTCGATTTCGCTGTCCGCCTCCAGACCGAATTTTTCGATAATGTCCCTGTGAAGATATACCCTCTTGCTGCCGTCGATTATAACGCAGTAGGTTTCACCCTTATATTTTTCAATAGAATCAATATGCATAATCACTCATCATCCGCCGGTGTAAATTCTTCAAAATCGTCCTCAGCATTAACAACAGGGTCTATCTCACCCATATCGCCCATATCTGCACTCTCTCCGTTTGCCGCCGCCTCAGCCGCCGCTTCCAGCTTGGTTTTTTCCTTTGAGGTCTTGCTCACAGCCATAAGCGCTTCCTTGTTTTGAAGAACCTTTTCTTCGATTTCCTTCATAAGTTCAGGGTTTTCTTCAAGTGCCTTCTTAACGTTGTCACGTCCCTGACCAAGCTTGTTGCCGTCATAGCTGAACCATGCACCGCTTTTCTTGATGACGTCCAGTTCAACCGCCATATCCAGCACTTCACCTGTTCTTGAAATACCCTTGCCGAAGATGATATCAAACTCGCACTCCTTAAATGGCGGTGCGACCTTGTTTTTCTTTATCTTTATCTTTGTTCTCGAACCGATAAGCTCTGAACCGTCTTTGATAGCTTCGCCTTTTCTTACGTCAATGATTACCGACGCATAGAATTTCAAAGCACGTCCGCCCGGAGTTGTTTCCGGATTTCCGTACATAACGCCGATTTTTTCACGAATCTGGTTTATGAATATGGCAACGCAGTTGGTTTTTGAAAGCAGCGGAGTCAGCTTTCTCATAGCCTGTGACATAAGTCTTGCCAGCTGACCCACGTTTGAATCACCCATATTGCCGTCAATTTCCGCTTTTGTAGTCAGTGCCGCAACTGAGTCCAGTACCACAACGTCAATAGCCCCCGAACGAACCAGTGCCTCCATGATTTCAAGAGCCTGTTCGCCGCTGTCCGGCTGTGATACCAGCAGATTGTCAACGTCAACTCCCAGCGCCGCAGCATAGGTCGGGTCAAGAGCGTGTTCAACGTCCACAAAGGCAACCTCTCCGCCCATTTTCTGTGCTTCTGCGATAATGTGGAGGGCAACAGTTGTTTTACCGGAGCTTTCCGGACCGTAAAGCTCAACTATTCTTCCTCTCGGAACGCCGCCGATACCTAAAGCCATGTCAAGACCCATAGAACCAGTCGGAATAGCGTCAACCTGCATTGTCTGGTTTGCGCCAAGCTTTATGACTGCGCCCTTTCCGAAGTTTTTCTCTATCTGTGCGATTGCGCCCTCAAGGGCTTTTTTCTTTTCTTCCTTAGTTGTAGGAAGTACGACCTTTGTTTTTTTCTTTAATTCAGCTTTTGCCATATGAAATCCCTTTCTGCCGTACCTATGGTGAGCAACAGGTACTAAGCCTTTTCACCTCTGACCACCCGTATTATGCCGGGAATGTCCTTTATAAACTCTATGTTAACAAGATTATTTTCAGTCATTATTTTCCGGACGTCCTCTTCCTGCCCCATGCCGATTTCATAGGCAAGCACACCGCCGGAATTAAGCTGTCTGCTCCATATACGGGTTATCTCCCGGTAAAACTTCAGACCGTCCCCGCCGCCGAAAAGCGCTTCCTCCGGTTCAAAGGAAACCTCTTTCTGCAATGATTTCATATCATCTGCCGTCAGATACGGCGGATTGCAGACGATTATATCAAAGCCGCCAAGCTTTTTCGCAGTGCTTTCGCTTAAAACGTCCGCCTCTATAACAGTGATATCAGCATTGTTAAGCTTTATGTTTCTGTTGAGATAGCCTATTGCCCTCTCCGATTTTTCCAGTGCATAAACTTCAGCATTTTTCACATTTGCCTTTACCGCACAGGCAATACACCCGCTGCCGCTGCAAAGGTCGATTATCCTCGGAGCGTCAGATATTCCGGCTGCGCTTATGACCGTTTCCACAAGGGTTTCAGTGTCCTGCCGTGGAATAAGCACTCCCTTGCCCACATAAAAGGGCAGTCCGAAAAACTCCCACTCCCCTAAGAGATATTGCAGAGGTTCTCCGGTAATGCGCCGGTATGCGATATTGTCGGCATAGTTTACCTGTTCAGCCGTTGCCGGAATTTTTTCCAGAAGCAGTGTATTAAGCTTTCTTTTAAAAATATGCTCCACTACGCACATTGCCTCAAACTGCGGACTTTCCACAGAATTCTGCTCAAAGATACTTTTTATGTGGAAATAAAGCTGAGGGGCTGTCACCATCTGTCCTCCTCAAGGTTATCCGGAATACACGGCTTTATAGCCTCGATAGCAACTTCAATCTGCTTTTCGTCAGGTTCTTTTGTTGTCAGACGCTGTATGTAAAGTCCCGGCGCTGAAATTATTCTTGTGAAAATATTGTCATAGCGTCCGGCAATTCTTATAAGTTCATAGGAAATTCCCACCATTACCGGCAGAAGAATTATACTTGAAACAACTCTCTGCCATACAACAGTAAACGGTACAAGACACATAACCAGTATACTGATAATAAGTGTAATAAACAGAAAGCTTGTTCCGCATCTGGGGTGAAAACGTCTTTGCTTTTTAACATTTTCAACAGTCAGGTCAAGACCTGCTTCAAGGCAGGCTATTGTTTTATGCTCCGCACCATGATACTCGTAGGTGCGCCTTAAATCTTTCATTAACGCAGTACAGCCGAGGTATGCAATAAAGATAACGATTTTTATAACGCCCTCTGAAAAGGAACGCAGAATTCTGTTTCCTGTCAGCGTATCCGAAAAATTAACAAGCCATTTCGGCAGAAAAACAAAAAGTCCGACAGCAAGCGCCATGCCGAGAATCATAGCAATGGTCATGATAACGTTCATTGCCTTGTCGCTTAACTTCTCGTCCTCTTCAAGCTCCTCGTCGTCCATCTGCTTTTCAGCGGATTTCATAAGACAGCGGTAGCCCTCTTTCATGGAGCTGATAAAGTTGAAAATACCTCTTACAAGGGGAGTTTTTCTGTACCACGCCGTAACCGGCTTTTTGTCCCACACTTCAAGGTCTATTGTACCATTTGGCAGGCGGCAAGCCATTGCGCCTTTGTGTACGCCGTTCATCATAATGCCCTCTATAAGAGCCTGTCCGCCGATTTTTGATTTATATGATGCTTTCTGTTCGCTCATAGTCAAGTGCCTTTCTGTCCGTCAATCAGGACTGTTTCTTGTCCTCAGCCTTGTGAGTCGGAATTGTAATGGTAACCTTTGTACCCTTTCCCTCTTCGCTTTCAACATCAAGAGTTCCGCCGTGCATGGAAATAATTTCGTCCGCAACCGCAAGACCGATACCGGAGCCTTTTTTCGTATGATTTGCCTTGTAAAACTTGGTTTTTATCTTAGGCAGGTCGGATTTTTTAATTCCGCACCCGTTGTCCTCAACAGTTACCCTGATATCCCCGTTATCCGTTTCAGCGGCAATAATTTTTACCACACCGCCAGTGTCTGAATATTTGATAGCATTATCTATAATGTTGATGAAAACCTGTCTTATCCTGTTCTTGTCACCGTAAACAAAGGGCAGCATTTCCGGTTCTTCATAGATAATGGTAACATTTTCACTTCTTGCTTTTTCCGCATATATCAGCACAGCGTCTCCCAGTTCAGCAAGAATATCCATAGTGTCCTGCTGGAGGGAGAAATGACCGCTCTGCATTCTTGAAAAGTCCAGCAGTTCCTCAACCATTCTCGAAAGCCTTTCGGTTTCGTTGGTGATTACCCTGATACCCTTTCCGGTTATAACAGGGTCACGCTCTGCCCATATAGTTTCCGCCCAGCCCTTTATGGCAGTAAGGGGGGTACGCAGTTCGTGGGAAACCGAGGAAATAAACTCGTTTTTCATGGTGTCCGCACTGGAAAGCTCGTCCGCCATGTGGTTTATCGCCGTGCAAAGTTCGCCTATCTCATCATTGCTGTTGTTCTCTATTCTCACGGAAAAGTCGCCCTTTGCAAACTTCGCCGCTGTTGCACTTATCTGCTGTACCGGTTTCACGATAGAATTTATAAAATAGAATCCGGTAAACGCCATAAGCAGAAGTATGGCAATGCATACAGCAGTCATAACAACAATAAGTCCGGTTATGGCATTGTCGATTTCCGAAAGGGAAATTACCACTCTGAATGCGCTGTATTCCGTATTCATTCCGGAAAAGGAATATGAAACCGCCATGATTTTTTCGCCGTTTCCTGCCTTGCCGGTGTAAAAGCCGTAATTGTCCTCGCTTTTTACTGCTTCCTCATAATCCGCCATAATCGTGTCGGAATCGGGAGAAAATCCCGAGGAGGTCAGGGCTATATGCCCTCTGGAGTTTATCGCCATAAGCTCCATTTTGTCCTTTTCCGAGAAATTTTCCAGCATATTCCTGACTTCCGACGAAAAATTCACGCTTGAATCATCAGCATAAAGGGAAAGTATTCCTGTAACAGCGTTAAGCTTTGATACAAGATACTGTCTGGCGGAGCTGTAATAATAATTCTGTGCGACATAGATAAACACCATCTCGATTATCAGAAGTATCATAAGCACAACGCCCAGATTATTTACAAGCCAGCGTTTTGTAATGCTTTTCTTAGCCAATTTAAAGCAGCTCCGTTTCAGTCAGTGTCAGTTTTCATGCCATTTGTAGCCATATCCCCAGATAGTCATTATGTACTGCGGATTTGAAGGCTCGTCCTCTATTTTCAGACGTATTCTTCTTATGTTGACGTCAACTATCTTGTCGTCGCCGTAATAGCTTTCGCCCCATATATGATTAAGTATGCTTGAACGGTCAAGGGCGGTGTTCTTGTTGTTCATGAAATATTCAAGTATCTGATATTCCACCTGTGTAAGGTCAATTGGCACGCCGTTTTTGGTAACCGTTCTGCTTTTCACATTAAGGGCAAAAGGACCTGATTCAAGTATAGTAGACTTGTCGTCCTTTACAAAGCTCATTCTCACTCGCCTGTAAATTGCGTCCACTCTTGCCGTCAGCTCAGAGGGTGAAAACGGCTTTGTGATGTAATCGTCAGCGCCTATCATAAGACCGTTTACCTTGTCCATCTCCTGAGTTTTTGCAGTCAGCATGATAATACCCGGAGTTGAACTCTTTTCACGCAGCTTTTTGCATACGGTAAAGCCGTCTATTCCCGGCATCATTATGTCGAGCAGTACAATATCAAAATTGCCGTTTTCCTCGTCAAAGACACGCAAAGCCTCTTCGCCGCAGTTTACGTCAGTAACGTCATAACCTGCCCTTTTAAGGTTTATTACAACAAAATCACGGATTGCGTCCTCATCTTCGCACACCAGTATACGCTTCATAATCTTTTCTCCACATTCTGTTTCCCTGAGAAATCACCAGTTAATACACTGTGCTTTCTCCGCTCTGTATCTTTCCTTTTTAATCGTAAAATCTGAACCGGAACATCAGTTCCTCCGCCGGACTTGTCATTTCGTCCTCTTCATTTATGTCAATCAAAAACAGTTTAT
>JALEVO010000087.1 GCA_022788225.1 Oscillospiraceae bacterium
CAGAGGGTCATAGGTTCGAGCCCTATTGTTCCCACCATTTATGGCCTGGTAGTTCAGTTGGTTAGAACGCTAGCCTGTCACGCTAGAGGTCGTGGGTTCGACTCCCATCCAGGTCGCCAGTAATATGCGGATTTAGCTCATCTGGTAGAGCGCCACCTTGCCAAGGTGGAGGTAGCGAGTTCGAGCCTCGTAATCCGCTCCAGTGTGGCGCTATAGCCAAGTGGTAAGGCGTGGGTCTGCAACACCCTGATCCCCAGTTCAAATCTGGGTGGCGCCTCCATACAAATTATTTGTAACGCTTGTGTGTATACATAGGCGTTACTTTTTTAACCGGAGGAAAAATAAATGTTCTCAGTTTTAAAAAAGGCTGCTGCCTGTGCTGTCAGCTGTGTAATGTTTTTCACATTGTCAGCCTGCGGCAATAAAGAAGCAGAGGAAAAAGGGGATTATTTAACGGGTAATAAATGGGAAACATCAGCTGGAATGCTGCTGGAATTCGGCAAGGACGGAACATTCAAATGGTTTAATGACAAAGCAGTGCGTGATGACAATTACTATTCCGGAGAGTTTACAGTTATGGTAGGTCAGGAGGCAGTTGATTACCTTGCTGAAAACCACGGACTTGCAGAAGATATTCAGCTTTCTGCAATGGACAAGTTTGACGTTTCCATCGACTACTATTATTCGGTTATAATGAATAATAAAGAGCGCATTCAGGGCGGAGAAAATAACCTTGAAGAGGAAAACGAGATTGTTTACTACGGCTATTACAAGCCTAAGTATGAAAGTCTGTATCTTTACAATCTTGACAGCCTCACATCTTATGACTTTACTAAAATGTAAAAACAAAGGACTGGATTCCACAGGGATTCAGTCCTTTTTGCTTTTTTGGTGCAATTCAGGCAGGTTATTTTTGGAGGTATAATTTGCTGTATATTCCGGATAAGATGTGTCAAGATAAATATAGCTGAATTATCTCCTTAAAAATGAAAGGATTTTTTATTTATGGAAGCTATAAAAAAAGCAGTAAAGCTTGTTCCGGGTTTTGCTCTGGCAGTTGTAATAGCGGTACTGGCAAAGCTGATAGAAAACCTTATGCCTGTTCATCTTATAGGTGCGTCTGTAATTGCACTTTTCATCGGAATGATATTTAATTATTTCCGGAAACCAGCCGAACTTTTTACCTCAGGGCTGCAATTTACATCAAAGAAGATACTGAAATTTGCAATTATACTCCTTGGTGCAAGTCTTAATATAAGAATAGTACTTGAAGTAGGAAAAATGTCGCTTTATGTTATGGTATTTACTTTGCTGACCTGTTTTGGCATAGGCCATTTTGTGGGCAAGGCTCTGAAAATCAACTGGAAACTCTCCAACATGATTTCAGCTGGTACCGGTATCTGCGGCGGCTCGGCTATTGCCGCAATTGCTCCGGTAATTGACGCAGATGACAGTGATATAGCCTACGCAATGTCTGCAACGTTTCTTTTTGATATGGCAATGATAGTGCTGTTCCCGGTTATGGGACAGGCAATGGGGCTTTCGGATATGGCTTACGGACTGTGGGCAGGTACAGCAGTAAACGACACGTCCAGCGTTGTGGCAGCAGGCTATGCTTTTTCGGAGGCGGCAGGAGATTTTGCAACTATGGTCAAGCTTACACGAACACTTTCAATTATTCCGACAGTTATCATCTTTGCGCTCATTTCCGCACATCTGAAAAGAAAAGAGGCGGGTGCAGACGGTGAAACAGTCATGGCGGATTTGCGTCTTATAAAAATAATCCCATGGTTTATCCTCGGATTCTTAGCACTTGCAGTAATAAACAGCTTTGGCGTGATTCCGGAAACAGTATCGTCGGGAATGAAAGATGTCAGTAAGTTCCTTATGGTTTGCGCACTTGCGGCAATCGGTCTTAATACAAGCTTTAAGGATATGAAAAAATCAGGTTTTGCGCCTATGCTCCACGGATTTATTATTTCCGCCCTTGTAGTTATCGTGGCAATTGCTGTTGAATATTTTATGGGAATCGTTTAAGCCGGGCGGTATAAACCGCAGTTTTGTTTTTTAGCAAAATCATGGGTATGTGAATTTCAGTAGTCATATACATTTTCCGGAAAATGTTCATTGGATACCTGATAATGTACAATGTTATTTAAACAGTCAGAAATTCATGTTTTGCCGCTGGAAGACAGATGATTTACTGCGTTTCTGCGGCTATAAACCGCACACTTACCGGTGTATTTCTATAAGAAAAAATAAAAACAAATTTATGTGAACACACTCTAAAAAAACATTTTTTTAATGGAAAAAATTATCGAAAAAGGAAATTGACTTTTGAAGTTTTCAATGGTAGAATTATTAATATAGATAAGTATATTTTCAGACTTATCTCGCAGGAAATCCAAATCGACAGGGTAATATATTTAATGGTAAAGGAGAGGTAATGATGAATTTTAAGAAAAAACTTGCAGTTGTACTTTCAGCTGCAACAGCACTTATGTCAGCTGTTCCGGCACTGGGCGTTTCAGGCGCTGTCAGCGGCGGATACATTAAGGGTGACATTGACATGAACGGCACAGTCGGCGCATCTGATATAGTTGCTGTTTCAAACTACCTTACAGGCAAGGGCGAACTGACAGAAGATCAGCTTATTATTGCTGATATGAACGATGACGGCGTTGTTAATATCTTTGACCAGATGCTTATCAGAAGAACAGTACTTGAAATCAGAGATGTAGTTGAAGTTCCGGAGGTAACTGACCCGACAGAGCCGACAACAGAGGAACCTTCATATGAGCCGACAGAGGCTACTACAGAGACACCGACAGAGGCTCCTACATTTGACCCGACTACAGTACCTGTTACTGACCCGACAGAGCCTGTTACAACAGAAGCTGTTACAACAATCGTAACAGAAGAGGTTACAACAGTTGATACTGACGTAACAGAAGAAGTTACAACAGAAGCTGTTACAACAATCGTAACAGAAGAGGTTACAACAATTGCTACTGACGCAACAGAAGAAGTTACAACAGAGGGTACAGAAGCTGTTACAACAATCGTAACAGAAGAGGTTACAACAGTTGATACTG
>JALEVO010000092.1 GCA_022788225.1 Oscillospiraceae bacterium
CCGTTTTATCTCACAGCCTGCGTTTGGTCGCTCCTCAGCGTTGCCACTTTTGGCTGCATTTTTAGTATTGTCAAAAATTTAAGGGTTTTTGCATTTACACAGTTTATTTTTCAGACCCGAATAAAAAAGGCAGCCGCTTGAAAAAGCGGCTGTTTTCTTATTTATACTGATAAAGTGCAACATTTTCAAATCCGTCCAGAAGACTGTCAAGGCGCTTGAATGCCTGAACAGTACCCCTAGCAACACATCCCATAGGCTCTTTGGCAATGTTGCATTTAACGCCTAAAGTCCTGTTGATAAGCTTGTCGATACCGCCTAAAAGAGCACCGCCTCCGGTAAGCAGAATACCGTTTTCATATATGTCGCCTACCAGTTCAGGGGGAGTATCCTCAAGCAGATTTCTGATTGTATCTACAATTTCAAAGATTTCATCTTCAATTGCGTCAAATACTTCAAGTTCGCTTATATTTATCATTTCCGGCAGTCCTTTAATAAGATTTCTTCCGCCGATATTCATTCTTACATCATCACTGGGGTCATAAAGGTTAGTAAGTTCTTTTTTTATCTGCTCTGCTGTTCTGTCGCCGATAAGAAGTTTGTGTCTTTTCTGAATATATCTTACTATTGCCTGATCTATCATATTTCCAGCTGTTTTTATCGAACGTGAAGTAACAATACCGTTCATGGAAACCACCGCAACGTCTGTTGTACCGCCGCCGATATCCACAACAAGATGTCCTCTTGCTTTAGACATATTTACCCCAGCCCCAAGCATAGCTGCAATCGGTTCCTGAATAAGATAAACCTTTCTTGAACCGGCATTCATGGCAGCTTCAACAACTGCTCTGCTTTCAACGTCAGTAATAAAAGACGGAACACATATAACTATTCTCGGTTTGACAAGTCTGTGTCCGCTTGCCTTATGTACAAATTCTCTTATAAGGCATTGTGTCATTTCATCGTCAGATATAACACCGCAGGAAAGGGGACGTATAACAGAAATATATTCCGGAGATTTTCCAACCATTCTGTATGCCTTTTTTCCTACAGCAATAATTTTATTTGTTCTCTTGTTAACCGCAATAACAGACGGTTCATTAAGAACAACTCCTTTGCCGTTTACCGCAATAACAATGTTTGCAGTTCCCAGATCGATTCCAATGTCCTGTGCCATATTCATTCATTCCTTTTTCAGTTTTGTTGTTGCTGCAGCAGCTGCATAAACCTCTGCTGCACCCATTTCTTTCAATAACGCAGCACATCTGTTCATTGTACTGCCTGTTGTGATAACATCATCACATAAGATGATTTTCATATTATCAAGCTTTAATCGGCTTTTTATGCCGAAAGCAGCTGTGTTTTCAAGACGTTCAGCTTTTGTCAGAGTGTGCTGAACGGCAGATTCATTTTTGTAAAGTAAATCAGTCAGCAGAGGAAGATGATTGATTTCTGCTATCCTCTCCGCAATAACCTCCGCCTGATTATACCTGCGCTTTTTGTATGATTTTTCTGACATTGGTACGGGTATAACAGCGTCAGCTTTTATTTTGCTGTCCGCTATTTTTTCACCAAGCAGATTTCCTGTATAAATCCCGAATTCCTTGTGACCGTCTTTCAGGGAGAGTATACCGCTTTTAGCCTTTTCCTCATAATAAAAGCAGACAAAAGCCATGTCATAGCTTATTGTATCGCAGAAGCATTCAGCCTTGCCGCATTTCGGGCAAACCTCTTCCGGAAAGGGTTTTAGATCATCTGCACACCCTGTACATATAAATTCGTCCCATCTGATAAAATCAAGACATATCGGACAGCGGCTGGGAAAAAATATGTCAGCAATAAATCTGCAAAGATTATTCATTGCTCTTCATTTCCTCTTTAAGCATAGCAGTAAGACAGGTGTAGCGATTTGTCCTCTTGTTGTTTGTCACCATTTTTGCTACTATTTTTTCGTCACCGATAATGATAAGCAGTTTTTTCGATCTTGTAACCGCCGTGTAAAGCAGATTGCGGTAATAAAGCTTGTCAAAACCGCCCAGTAACGGTATTACCACCGCTTCAAATTCACTGCCCTGACTTTTATGTACAGTAACAGCATAGGCAAGTTCCAGCTGATCCATCATGTCAAAGGTATACGCGGCAGTACGCCCGTCAAAATCCACAGCCACTTCAAGCCTTGCACGATTGATACTTAGAATTTTTCCGATATCTCCGTTATAAATTCCCGCACCCTGTTCGCCGTCCTTGCTCCAAATTATGTCGTAGTTGTTTTTGGTCTGCATTATTTTGTCGCCCTCACGAAAAGTATAGACAGGGGACTTGACTTCCTTTTTCGCAGGATGTTTCGGATTAAGCTGTTCCTGCAAAATCTTATTAAGTTCAACAATCCCCATTATGCCCTTTCTTGACGGGGAAATAACCTGAATATCATCAGTAGGGGAGTAGTTATATGCTTTTGGCAGACGTGTCTTTACAAGGTCTATCATCAGATTGGAGGCAAGCTGCGGATCAGTACGCCTGAAAAAGAAAAAGTCATTGTTTTTCTGTGTTAAGTCAGGCATTTCCCCCTGGACAATTTTATGAGCATTTGTAACAATACAGCTTTTTTCTGCCTGACGGAAAATCTCTTTCAGTTCAATAACTGGCAGGCACTTGCTTTCAATAAGGGATTTCAGCAGATTTCCCGCACCTACAGAAGGCAGCTGGTCGCTGTCACCCACCATAATAAGGCGGCAATTGAGTTTTAAGGCACGAAGCAGGCTTTCAAATAAAATAACATCAACCATAGACATTTCGTCCACAACCACAACATCACTTTCCAGCGGGTCGCTTTCGTTGTGCTTGAATTTCAGTCTGCCGTTCTGGTCGTACTCCACTTCCAGCAGTCGGTGGATAGTCCTTGCTTCACGTCCAGTCAGGTCAGACATTCTCTTTGCGGCACGTCCTGTAGGTGCAGCCAGCAGAACAGTTTCGCCCTTTTTCTCATAAAGAGAAATTATAGCATTGAGTGTAGTGGTTTTACCAGTTCCCGGACCGCCTGTCATTATCATTATGCCTCGTGACAAAGCAGTGGTTATAGCCTGACGCTGGAGTTTTTCGTAGTGTATGCCGTTCTGCTCTTCTTCCATGTCAATCAACTGTTCGTAGTCATAATCGTCCGGACTGGAAAATGCTTTCAGAACCGATATGCGTCCCGCAATATATCTTTCAGCATTGTAATAGTCTGCAAGATATACAAAACCCCTGTCATTTTTAAGGTACTCAAAAATCAGCTCGTCCTCTATCATTTCGTTGTAAACGTCATAAAGGTCAGACTGGGATATGTTAAGGTACTGACAGCACATAGTTTCAAACTTGTCAAGGGGGATGCATGAATGACCTGCTCTTGCGTTTTCCTCAAGAATAAACACAAACCCCGCCTGTATGCGCTTGTGGGAATCGGACGGTATCTTCATTTCCCTTGCGACATCCTCCGCCTTTTTAAAGGGCAGGTCAATGGGGAAACCACAGAGGCAGTAAGGATTGCTCTTGATAAGTTCTATTGCCTGCAATCCCCACTGCTGATAAGCCTTCATAGCATATCCGGCTTTTATACCGTACTGTGACAGAAAAATCATGAGATGACGCAGATTAAAAATCTTCTGCACCTCGTTTGCAATCTCCTCGCACTTCTTCGGGGAAATACCTTTTATCTCTCCCAGTCTTTGCGGTTCCTTTTCCATGACTTCAAGAGTCTGCTCACCGAAAACATCAACTATTCGCTTGGCAAGGGCAGGACCGATACCTTTAATCGCTCCCGACGAAAGGTATTTACAGATATTTACAGATGTGTTAGGAA
>JALEVO010000112.1 GCA_022788225.1 Oscillospiraceae bacterium
AAACTGTCTTAGAAGATATAGTCAGCAGTATGAGATAATTCTTTATACAGACAGGGATGAAATTCTGCTTGATAATAACAAGTTCGGTATATTTTTTATCAGCACCGAATTCAAGGACGCAGATGACGCTTCCCTTGCAAAAATAATAAAAATTTCTTTGCCTATGTCAAAACTTATATTTGTGTCCGGAAACCAGCGTGAGGCATACAGAACAATACAGTTTCAGCCCTTTGCATTTGTAAGAAAAAAGTATATGGATATTGATGTTTCAGAGGCTGTTTCTGCTCTGGTTCATGATATAAGCGGAAAAGAAAAGCTTTTCACATTTAAATCCGGGAATGCCACAGTCAATATAAACATTAATGATATAAGCTATTTTGAGACATTCGGCCATACTACAGAGATAAATCTTGGTGACAGGGTGATTCCGGTAAGGGAGAGCCTTAAATCTCTTGAAAACCGGTTTGGTCAGTATGGCTTTGTGAGGATACATAAAAGCTATCTTGTCAACTTCCGTTTTGTTTATGCAGTGAGCCGTCAGAATATTACGCTCCATAATATGAAAACACTTCCTGTCAGCAAGGGCAGGGCAAATGAAATAAGGGACAAGCTTAAATTTTATCTTGGCGGCTGTTCCATGACTAAAATGTGATAGATTAAAATTAAGGATTTTTATTTATATGAGTGAATACATAAATATTATATGGGAAATAATTGAACTGCTTGCAGCGGTTGTTGAATGTATTATTATAACTTTTTTTGTTACAGGAATGCTGGGGTTCAGGAACACACACCTAAAGAATATAAAGACTATAGGCTGCATTGCGGTGTCATGTATCAACAGTATATTTATTTCGGCTTATATAGGTGTGGATTTGGTTTCAGCAGTAAATCAGATATTGATATGTGCGGTGTTCAGCTTATTGTTTTTAAGAGGCAGTTTTCTTTATAAGATATTTGTATCAGCTCTTTCAATGTTTATTATTCTTATGATAAATTCCATTACGCTGACACTTATGAGTAATTTTTTCAAAACACCGATATATATTCTCATTTCAACGTCAAGTATACTAAGGCTTACGGTTTTGCTACTGACAAAGCTGATTTATTTTGCAGTGACAAGGATATTGATAAGGTTTTCAAAATCCTTTAAATTTCACATTTCAAAAGCGGAAAGTATTTATGTGATTTCAGTTTTCCTTATGACTCTTATAGCCGGAAATGTTCTTTTTGAAATTACTGCATCAGCAAAATTTCCGGTGCAGTTCGGGGTTATAGTTTTTCTTGCACTGATTTTTATTAATATTCTGAATTTCTGGATTGTCAGAAAAATTTATAAAAGAAGTATAAATGCAGAAAGGATAAATCAGGAGATAATAAAACAGAATGAAAAGATAAAAGCACTTTATCAGGAAATAAGCGGTGAATATAATTCTGATAATCTGCCCTGTTCTGACATTTTGAGTTGTATAATACTCAATGCACAAATAAAATGCAGAAAGAAAAATATTATTTTCAATTACAGCATTTCTCCGTATATACATGAGTTTCCGGAAAATGTTATTTCAGGTGTTGTTTACGGTCTGATAAATGAGTCCATAGCGGTGTATAACCGGTGGGAATACAAGCCGAATATTGACCTTGAAATACTAAGCAAGGATAAATATATGAGCATTATTATTTCTCATTACATCAGGGGTACAGACGTGGAAATGCTGATGGAGGACAGGGGAAGTGAAATGGTTCCTTTTAATCCTTACCGGAATAAAATAATAAGCTGTGTACTTGCAAAATATAACGGATTTGTTTTTCGCAGTCAGAAGAGAGATAAAATAATAACAAATATATGGCTTGATTTTTCGGGCATTAACTGAACCTGTATTTTTCAATAAATTCACGCCTTGCTGCTGACGCAAGATAAAGGGAACCGCATATCAGAACTGCTGAATGTTTTTTCTCTGCAAGTTCCATGGCTCTTTTCAGTGCAGTTTTGTAGTCAGCCGACTCACAGGGACAGCTGAAATATTTCATAAGCTCACAGGCATCCATGTTGTTTTCAATGTAGCCGTCTGCACATATAGCAGTATCAAGTATT
Organism: Oscillospiraceae bacterium; assembly: GCA_022788225.1. GTDB lineage: Bacteria > Bacillota > Clostridia > Oscillospirales > Ruminococcaceae > Porcipelethomonas. Next base: position 2,096 of record JALEVO010000112.1, read on the forward strand.
TCGGACAATCTCTTTCCGGCATACTCCGGATTTTTGCCGTTCATCATTCCGACAACTCCTATAATACTGCTGTCAGATGATTTTATAATTTCAATAAGTGAATCTATACCCGAAATATTGTGTCCGCCGTCTGCAATGACAGGCGGATTTTTGCTTAAAACCTCAATTCGCAGTTTCACCTTAGCTGATTCAAGTCCCTGCTTCAATGCTTTGTCTGATACTGAAAATCCGCAGTTTCTTAAAATGTTCACTGCTTCAATTGCTGTTATCGCATTACTTACCTGATGTTTACCGCACATATTTATGCGATAGTCCGTTCCCTTGTATGTGAAATCAGTTCCGGAAATGTCAGAGTGAACTGTGACGCATTCCGAAAGTTCAGGCATAACAAGGGAACTGTTACATTCTGCCGCCTTTTTCCTTGCAATATCAACGGTATCAGCAATATTGTCAGCCGAAAGTATAACAGGACAGCCCTTTTTTATAATACCTGTTTTCTGCACGGCTATTTCAGCAACAGTATTTCCAAGCAGTTGGGTGTGGTCGAGGGAAACGGAGGTTATGACCGATAACAGGGGACTCTCAATAATGTTTGTAGCGTCAAGAAGTCCGCCTATACCCGTTTCAAGGAATACTATATCGCATTTCTCCTCCAGAAAATAAATAAGCGCAACAGCAAAGGTTATTTCAAACTGCGAGTATATCTCGTCGGAAACCGCTGTTTTCACTCTGCCGCATATCTCCTCCAGTCTTTCGTCGGGAATGTTTTCGCCGTTAATTCTGATACGGTCGTTGTACTCTTCAATGAAAGGAGAGGTAAACTGTCCGGTCTTGTATCCGGCTTTTATGAGGGCTTGCGACATATATTCAAGGGTCGAGCCCTTGCCGTTTGTACCGGCAATGTGTACGAATTTCTGTCCGTTCTGCGGGTTGTCAAGCCTTTTTAGCAGACCGGATATTCTTGAAAGGTCGGTTACTTTTTTGCCTGTATGGCTGAAACTGTTTATATATTCTATTGCATTAAACTGCATTTCAAATCACTCCTGTACTTTTCTTTATTATATCACTATCTGCTTAACTATGTCAAACTTCAAAAGTCAATTGTCACCCTAAATAAAATATTCAGGTTGACATTGCGACGGATATGTGCTATAATCATACTGTCAAAACAAATCGGAGGTTAAATATGGAAAACGTTAAAACGAAAAGATTCACCAAAACCGCAGACATGGTTTTATGCGCTATGTTTGCGGCGCTTATTGCTGTGGGGGCGTTTATAAGAATACCTGTGCCCTATGTACCGTTTACAATGCAGCTTTTCTTCACGACACTTGCCGGACTTCTTCTCGGTCCCAAGTGGGGTGCGGCAAGCTCACTGGTGTATATGATAACAGGTCTTATCGGCATACCTGTGTTCACTGAGGGCGGCGGTCCCGGCTATATTTTCAAGCCCAGCTTCGGCTATATAATCGGCTTTGTTATCGGTGCTTATGTTACTGGTATAATTGCGTCAAAGTCCTCAAAGCCGTCATTTAAAAGACTTCTTGCTGCGTCACTGGCAGGGCTTGTTATTGTCTACACTCTGGGTATGGTCTACTGCTACATGATATCAAACTTCTACCTCGGTACAGATATGAGCGTCAAGACTGTATTTTTATACTGCTTTCTTTTCATTGTCCCCGGAGATTTTGCGCTGTGCTTTCTTGCGGCATTTTTGTCACAAAGACTTATTCCAATTCTTAACAGAGAGAGGGGAAAGAGATGAGTTTTGTATCAGAATTAAAGGAAAAGGTTTTAAGCGGATATCAGGTCACCAAAGACGAGGCTATACAGCTGTGGGAGTGTGACTATGATGAACTTTGCAGTGCCGCCGACGAAATAAGACAGCATTTCTGCAAAAACAATTTCGACATCTGCACTATCATCAACGGCAAAAGCGGTAAGTGTTCAGAAAACTGCAAATTCTGTGCGCAGTCTTCTTTTTACCATACAGGCGCAGGGGAGTACCCTCTGCTTGATACGGAAAGCTTTGTCAAAGAGGCTGTTTACAACGCAGAACATGGCATACTGCGCTTTTCAATCGTTACTTCCGGAAAAAGGCTGAACGATTCCGAGATTGACAAGATGTGCGAGGCTGTCAGAGAGATACATAAAAAGGCAGACATTTCCGTCTGTATCTCTTTCGGACTGCTTAACGAGGAACAGTATAAAAAGCTGAAAGACGCAGGGGTTTCAAGGGTACACAACAACCTTGAAACTTCGGAACACAACTTCAGAAACGTCTGTACCACTCATACCTTTGAGGACAAGATAAACGCAATAAAGGCGGCTCAGAGTGCAGGGCTGAACGTCTGCAGCGGCGGTATTATGGGACTTGGTGAAACCAACGAGGACAGGACTGACATGGCGCTGACCCTGCGAAAACTTGGAATAAAATCAGTTCCGGTGAATATGCTCAACCCTATCTGCGGCACGCCCTTTGAAAATAATCAGAAGCTTACTGAAAAGGATATGTGCCGTATCTGCGCCGTTTACCGCTTTATTCTTCCCGATGCGGCAATACGCCTTGCGGGAGGACGTGGACTTATGGAGCAGAAGGGAAAAGAGTGTTTTAAATCCGGAGCAAACGCCGCAATTTCCGGCGATATGCTGACGACTTCGGGCATTACAATTGAAACGGATATGCAACTGCTGAAAGAACTTGATTACAGGACGGTGCTTTGCAATGAGTAAAGGTATTTTTGTTACGGCTACTGGAACTGATGTAGGCAAGACCTACGTTACGGCGCTTATTGTAAAAAAACTCCGTGAAAGCGGTCTGAACGCAGGATATTACAAGGCGGCGTTAAGCGGTGCGGACTGCATTGCGGACAGCGATGCAGGATATGTCAACAAAACCGCAAATATAAATCAGGAGGAAAACACTCTTATTTCCTACCTTTACAAAAACGCTGTTTCTCCGCATCTTGCGGCAAAAATTGAGGGTGAACCTGTTGACCTTGAAAAAGTAAAGGCAGACTATGAAAAGGTCTGTCAGACTTACGACTATGTAACCGCCGAGGGAAGCGGCGGAATTATCTGTCCTATACGCTGGGACAACAAGCATATTTTACTTGAAGATATAATAAAACTGTTAGGTGTTCCGGCTGTTGTGATTGCTGAAAGCGGTCTGGGGACGATTAATTCAACAGTGCTGACAACGGAATATTTAAAGGCAAGGGGAATACCAGTTAAGGGTATAATTTTAAATAATTATACTGGCAGTAAAATGCAGGAGGACAATCTTGAAATGATTGAGGAAATTTCCGGATTTCCGGTTATTGCCTGTGTGAAACCGGACGATAAGGATATTGACATTGACAGCAGTTTTCTTGCCGGACTTTATGAATAACAGGGAGTGTAAACAATGACGCTTGAAGAAAAAGACCTTAAATATATCTGGCACCCGTGTTCCCAGATGAAAGACTACGAGGAACTGCCGCCAATCGTAATCGACCACGGAAAGGGTGTATACCTTTACGATAAAAACGGCAAAGAGTACATTGACATTGTAAGTTCATGGTGGTGTAATCTTTTAGGTCACTGCAATCCGGACATAAACCGTGGTATCAAAGAACAGCTGGATAGGCTTGAACACGTTATTTTCGCAAACTTTACTCACGAGGGCGCAATAAACCTCTGTGAACAGCTGTCGGAGATAATCCCGTCCGGGCTGAAAAAATTCAACTTTTCCGATAACGGTTCAGCGGCGGTGGAGTGTTCGCTGAAAATGGCTTTTCAGTACCAGTACCAGACAGGACATCCGGAGAAAACACGCTTTATGTGCCTGTCGGACGGCTATCACGGTGAAACTATCGGTGCGCTTTCTGTGGGTACCCTTGACCTTTACGCAAAGATATATCAGCCCATGCTCATGAACACTATCCGAATTGACGCTCCCGACTGCTACCGCTGTCCTTACGGAAAATGCCGTGACTGCTGTCAGTGCGAGTGCTTTGAAAAGGCAGAAAAGGCTTTTGAGGAATATGCGGCTGAAACCTGCGCAATGATTGTAGAACCGCTTTTGCAGGGCAGTGCAGGAATGAGGATTTATCCGCCGCTTTATCTGAAAAAGCTAAGAGAGCTTTGTAACAGGTACAATGTACTGCTCATTGCCGACGAGATAGCAACAGGCTTCGGCAGAACAGGAAAAATGTTTGCCTTTGACCATGCAGGTGTATCGCCGGACATAATGTGCATTTCAAAGGGACTTACCGGCGGTTATATGCCAATGGCGATAACCATTACAACAGACGAGATATACAACGCCTTTTATGACGAGTACAGCACAGGCAAGGCGTTTATGCACAGCCACACCTACAGCGGAAATCCGTTAGGCTGTGCGGCGGCACTTTCGGTGCTGAAGATATTCCGTGAACAGCCGATACTTGAAAATGCCGGTTTGACTGCTGAGTACCTCCACCGCAGGCTGGCTGAAAGAATAGGCAGTCATAAAAACGTCGGGGAAATACGCCATATCGGACTGATAAACGCAATCGAGCTTGTGACGGACAAGGAGAGGAAAACGCCGTTTGACGGTTCGCTGAGAATCGGATATCAGATATATAAAGAAGCATTAAAGCTGGGACTTCTTCTGCGTCCGCTGGGAAATGTGCTTTACTTCAATCCGCCGCTTATCATAAGCAAGGAGGAAATTGACAAGGCTGTTGATCTGTGTGCACAGGCAATGTCGATAATACTTGACTGATGTAACAATTAATGGGACGCCCTCTCCTGCAGGGCGTTTACTCATATTATCTGAAAAATGCCGGAATACACACCTGACACACGCTGATATACACCTTGATACACTCCTTCAAATCCCGATTCTACGCTATTTACACGCCTACACACCCTTTTTATAAGTTTATATATAAAAATAATATGAAGTGTTATACTGAAAGAGCAGTCGACAAAGACCCAAAAATCTGGTAGAATAAAAATAAAAAACCGGAAAGGGAAATAAAAAATGAAGTACAGCAAAGAATTCAAAGAAGAAGCAATAAAGCTCTCGGATGAGATTGGA
>JALEVO010000129.1 GCA_022788225.1 Oscillospiraceae bacterium
GACTCAAAAAAAGAACTTATGGTTCAGTTTTGTATAGCATACTGCGGTATACTTTCCAAATATAACCTCTGCGCTACCGGCACTACCGGAAAGCTTGTAAGCGAGGCTACAGGGCTTAACATACAAAGATATTTAAGCGGCGCACAGGGAGGCGGTCAGCAGATAGGTGCAAGAATTTCATGCAACGAGATTGACGTGTTGCTGTTTTTCAGGGACCCTATCAACCCAAAGGCAAGCGAGCCTAACGATATCAACCTTTTAAGACTCTGCGACGTTCACAACGTTCCGGTTGCAACAAATATAGCAACTGCTGAAGCGCTTATAATGTCACTTGAAAGAGGAGATCTTGACTGGCGTGAAATCGGCAACCCACACATATAAAAATACAATCTGATCGTCCCCAAAAGGGACGATTTGTTGGTATTATTGAAATCTTAAACGGGCAGTACTTTTTTTACATAGTTCACGATATTGCCCTTATTATGGAAATGAATGGAGAATTTTATGGCACTGAATATAAAAAGACCTAACGGTACTGAGGACGTTACCGGAAAGAATATCCGCAAATGGCACACTGTTGAAAGAACTGCAAGAGACGCTGCGGCTGAGTTCGGATTCCACGAGATAAGAATCCCTACCTTTGAAAATACTGAACTTTTCCAGCGTTCCGTCGGCGAAACAACTGATGTGGTACAGAAGGAAATGTATTCAGTTATTGCAAAGGAAACCAAATTCACACTCCGTCCTGAGGGCACAGCCGGAACTATCAGAGCCATGCTCCAGAACGGTATGCTCAACGAGGCACTGCCGCAGAAAGCCTTTTATATACTTTCCTGCTTCAGACACGAAAGACCGCAGGCAGGCAGACTGAGAGAGTTTCACCAGTTCGGCGTTGAAATGGCAGGAAGCAAGCTGCCCTCCGCTGACGCTGATGTGATATTGCTTGCACACACAATTATTTCACAGCTGGGTATCAAAAATGTTGAACTGAAAATCAATTCTATCGGCTGCCCGAAATGCCGTGCAGAATACCACAAGGCACTGAAGGCTTATTTTGAGGATAAAAAGGACCAGCTTTGCGATACCTGTCTTTCAAGACTTGAAAAGAATCCTATGCGTATTCTCGACTGCAAAAGTCCGATTTGCTCCGAAATCGCAAAGGACGCTCCGGTTATTCTTGACTTTCTCTGTGAGGAGTGTTCAGACCACTTCCAGAAGTTGCAGTCATACCTCACCAATCTCGATTTAAGCTTTACTGTTGACCCGAAAATCGTAAGAGGTCTTGACTATTACACAAAGACAGTTTTCGAGTTTGTGACAACTGACATCGGCGCACAGGGTACTATCTGCGGCGGCGGTCGTTATGACGGTCTTATAAAGCAGCTGGGCGGTCAGGATACTCCGGCACTGGGTTTTGCTATGGGACTTGAACGTCTGATTCTCACCATGGAAAATCAGGGCGTGGAGTTTGACGAGAATCTGGGCTGTTCACTTTACATTGCCCCTATGGACGAAAGTGCTGTTCCGACTGCTATGAAAATTGCAAAGGAGATTCGCTCCGGCGGCTTCAACGTTGAGTTTGACACAGTGGGCAGAGGTCTTAAAGCACAGATGAAGTATTCCGATAAAATCGGTGCTGCGTTTACCATTGTACTGGGCGACAATGAGATAAGTTCCGGTACTGCAAAGCTTAAAAACATGAAAACCGGCGAACAGACTGACATAAAGCTTGATGATACTCTGTTAAACACATTTTCGGGTATTGCTCTTGACGATATGTTCGACGGTGTACTGGAATAATAAAGTTATTTGAGGATTAGCGTGATGTTCACGCTAATCTTATTAAATTGCCGTTTCAGCAATACGGGGCGGCAGAATGGAGATAAATATGGCAGATAATATGAACGGACTTAAACGCACTCATTACTGCGGAGAAGTCACACAGGAAGGTATTGAAGTTACAGTCGGGGGATTTGTTCAGAAAATCCGTGACCTCGGCAACCTCATCTTTATTGATCTGAGAGATAAAACAGGTATTGTACAGCTTGCTTTCAACGATACAACTGACAGGGCAATATTTGAAAAGGCGTCCTCATGCAGAAGTGAATTTGTACTTATGGCAAAGGGCGTTACCGCAAAGAGAGCAAGCGTCAACAAGGACATAAAAACTGGTGAGATAGAAATTATTGTTTCCGACCTGAGAATACTTGCAAAGGCGCAGACACCGCCTTTTGAAATCACAAACGAAACAAAGGTAAACGAAGAGTTAAGGCTCAAATACCGTTACCTCGATTTAAGACGTCAGCCGCTGCAGCAGAACCTTATCATGCGCCACAAAATCGCAAAGGCTGCCCGTGAGTATTTCTACGCAAACGACTTCACAGAAATCGAAACACCGATGATGATGAAATCTACTCCGGAGGGCGCAAGAGATTACCTTATTCCGTCAAGAGTACACAACGGCAAGTTTTACGCACTCCCTCAGTCACCGCAGATATACAAGCAGCTGCTTATGGTTGCCGGAATGGACAGATATATCCAGCTTGCAAGATGCTTCCGTGACGAGGATCTGAGAGCCGACAGACAGCCGGAATTTACACAGATAGACCTTGAAATGTCCTTTGTTGACGTTGAGGATATCCTCTCAATGACCGAAGGTTTCATTTCCTATCTTTTCAAAAATGTCCTTGACATGGAAATCCTCACTCCCCTGCCCCGTTTAAGCTACACCGAGGCTATGAACCGTTACGGTTCGGACAAGCCTGACACACGTTTCGGCATGGAGATACAGGACTTTTCCGACATGGTTGCAGAGTGCGGATTCGGCGTGTTTGCAGACGCTGTAAAGAACGGCGGAAGTGTAAGGGCTATAGTTGCTAAAAACTCAGCGTCAGTCCTCACAAGAAAGGAAATCGACAAGCTTACTGAAATGGTAAGGGGTATCGGTGCAAAGGGTCTTGCCTATGTGAGATGGGTAGACGAAAAGCCGTCATGCTCATTTGCCAAGTTCTTCAGCGAGGACGAGCTTGCGGCTATCCTTGAAAGAATCGGCTGCGAAAAGGGCGACACTGCGCTCATTATCGCTGACAAGAACAAGGTAACACTCCCTGTTTTAGGCGCACTCAGACTTCAGGTTGCCAAAAAGCTTGACATAATTCCGGCAGACAAGTTCAATTTCCTGTGGATAACTGACTTCCCGTTCTTTGAATATGACGAAGAAACACAGTCCTATGTGGCAATGCACCACCCGTTCACAATGCCAAAGGACGAATGTATACAGTACCTTGACAGCGCACCGGAAAAGGTATTTGCAAAGGCGTTTGACCTGGTACTCAACGGCACAGAGCTGTCTTCCGGTTCTATCCGTATCACCGACTACGAGTTACAGCAGAAGATGTTCCAGGCACTTGGTCTTTCTGACGAGGAAATCGAGGCTAAATTCGGATTCCTTGTTGAGGCTTACAAGTACGGTGCACCTCCCCACGGCGGTCTTGGTATCGGTCTTGACAGACTTGCCATGGTTATGCTGGGGGCTGAAAGTCTTAGAGATGTTACAGCATTCCCGAAGGTGCAGAACGCCAGCGAGCTTATGAGCGAATGTCCGTCACCTGTTGACAAGGAAAGCCTTGATGTGCTGGGAATATCAGTCAACGTTAAGGAAGATGAATAATATAAAAAATGCACCGCTTTAAACGGTGCATTTTTATGCTTATTCTCTTTTCATTTTCTTATCATTTTTTTCAGCATACATTTCCTTATCCGCAATTTTAACTGCATTCATAAAATCATCACAAGCTTCATTTATAGTTGATATTCCATAAGAAATACTGAGTGGAGACCCCTGTATATTAAATGATTTTGCTGCTGATTTCATTTCTTTGACATAATTATCAACTGTTTCTTCATCTGTGCCAGGCAAAACAATAAGGAATTCATCTCCGCCTAAACGAAATTTAAGCGAATCTTCCGGCATTTTGGTTTTAAAAAGAAATGCAGACATCCTGATAAGCTCATCTCCTGCGTAATGTCCATAAGTATCATTGATAATTTTAAGACCGTCACAGTCAGCAGAAATAATGCTTATAGGAAACATATGAGACTTGATTTCATTTTCTACCCAGTTTTCAAAAAAGCGCCTGTTATATAAACCAGTCATTATGTCTGTCTGGGCATAAGCTTCAAGCTGCTTCTGAAGCGTTATCCTTTCAGTAACATTATTAATAAGACCTACAATACCAATTATTTCATTATTTTTATCTCTCACAGGATTCTTGAAAATTTCCAGATACTCTGTTTTTCCTTCCAGGCAAACTTCTATTACATAGTTGCATCCGACACCAGTCTCAAGTATTTTTTTATCCTGTTCATATGCCAGTCGAGCATTTTCTTTGTCTTTTCTTATTTCTAAATCTGTTTTTCCTCTGATTGTCCAGTTTTCAGATTCATCATGTTCAATATGATTCCAATAATGCGTCGCAAAAAGATATCTGCATTCAGTATCCTTGAAAAAAATATTTGAAGGTAATTCCTTCAATATCATCTCCATAAAATCCCAGGTTTTTTCCATCATATTTCCCTCCTTATATATATTATCCGTTCAGGTGCAGATTTTTTATCATAATCACTCACATTAAAAGCAGACTTGTTATCCATAAACTCCTCCTGAAAAAACAAAAGCCGGAAATTCTTTGAATTTCCGGCAAACTGTGGGGTGGGAGATGGGGGTCGAACCCACGACCTTCGGGACCACAATCCGACGCTCTAACCAACTGAGCTACACCCACCATAGGAAATAATATACGTCCCTAATAAGGGACGTAGTATCTGGCGCGCCTTATTGGACTCGAACCAATGGCTTACTGCTTAGAAGGCAGTTACTCTATCCAGCTGAGTTAAAGGCGCATCTGGAGCAGGTGATGGGAATCGAACCCACGTAGCCAGCTTGGAAGGCTGGAATTCTACCATTGAACTACACCTGCATATTAATTATCAATATTCCCAATCAACGATAATAATTATACCACTGTTTCTGATAAATGTCAACAGCTTTTTATCAAAAACATAATTTTTGTGCATTTTCACCGTACTAATTAAAAAAATCCAGCTATGAGTGTACATTTATAACAAAACCGTTTTCCCACAGCGGAGAAAACGGTTTTAGCTTTTTTATTCATAATATTTAGCATATCTGAAATTAAGCTGCTTTGTAAACGGGTCATAAACAATATCATGGTTTCCCTTGCCAAGAATTTCAAATTCTTTTTTGTAGAAAACCGGAATAAACTCAAAATCATTCAGAATAATTTTTTCAGCCTTGTTGTATAGTTCAACGCCGTCATTATAGTTGCCAAGCTTTTTTATTTCATCGACAACACTCTGAAACTCTGCGCTTGAATAGCCGAAATCATTGTTTTCTTTTTCAAACTTTTCAAGCACTGAAACCGGACTGTTGAAATCCCCCGACAAAGGATACATAGCCATAGTGTATTCGCCGTCTGCTATCCTCTGATAAAACTCCTCAAACGGTACTTCCTCTATTCCGATATAGAAACCAAAAAGTGTCTGCCAGTTCTGCGTCACAAGGTGGAGATATTCAGTGTCCATATAATTTTCCGGCACAAGTATCTTGATGTTTTCCAGCGACTGAAGATTCATTCCTTTCATTCCGGACTCGTAGTATGAAAGTGCCTTTTCCGGACTGTATTCAATCATTTCACCGTCTGAACCGGAAATTGCAGCAGCCTTGTCCGCATTGACTTCACGGTAGCTTTTATTTAAGAAAGATATTCCCGGCGGTATAATTCCGTAAGCAGCTGTCATATCCTCCGGCAGTTCCTCATCAAAGGATTCCTTGTCAATGCCGTAAGCAAGGGCTTTTCTTATATTTTCATTTGAATACTGTTCATTTTCAGGATTTATAACTATACCAAAAGTATAATTATAATAGCTGTTTACAACATTTTCCTCATACTTTTTCTTGTCATATTCAAAAGTCAGCAGAACATCAGATGTTCCCTCATCAAAGCTTACAGCGGCTTCTTCACGGGATTCCTTGATATAAAAATTCAGAAAAGAGGGGTATGTCCTGTCAAAATCGTCATTTTTATCGTTTCTTGCCATATAAATAAAATTGTCATGACCATAAGGGTCATAAAACCATTGTCTTATAAAAAACGCTCCGTTTGACGCCACCGATTTATCATCAAGCCCGTATCTTCCTTTTGTGTCATAGAAAAACTGCTCATTGCAGGGCATTGCCGCTGTGAATGCAAGAGAGTTTAAAAATCCGGCATTGGGATATTCCAGTTCAAACACAAGCTCAGTATCGCTAAGTGCCTTAACTCCCAGCTCTGTATAATCGGCACTGCCGTTTATGATAGCCCCTGCATTTTTAAGACATTCGTATTTTTCTCTGTGAGGAGAACAGGTTTCAGGATTGAAAATTCTCCTGAATGCAAACTCAAAATCGTGTGCTGTAACAGGCATCAGTTCGTTTTCGTCAGCATCTTCGTCCTCATCTGCGTCAAAAAACCAGTAGCAGTCTGTCCGCAAAGTGAATGTATATTTCAGACCGTCCGCTGAAACGGTGTAATCTTTTGCAACTGCATTTTTAAGCTTACCGGAATCATCAGTTTTCATAAGTCCGGTAAAGAGATTGCCAATTACAGTCATAGAATTTTCGTCTGCGGCAAACTGCGGGTCAAGGCTCTCCGGATTTCCCGGCAAAGCGCAGTCAAAGGAGTAGTTCGCACCCTCTGGCTTCTGCTGTTCGCAGCCCACAGTCAGCACAGACAAGGCAGCAATAATTCCAGCCGCCATAAAAGAAACAATTTTATTTTTCAAATTTATAGTCACCTTCCAGAATACACATCTTTAATAAAATCGGGTATGTTCACTGAACACACCCGTATATGTAATTAGTTAAAATCATCTGTCAGAGCCTTTTCGGCTTTATCATTGTCATTTGTGCAGAGCCAGTAAACATAATCCCCTTTTGTTTTCACTTCTGACTTGCAAAGCTTGTCATACTGCTCCGGAACGTAATCCTTGAACACATCTTTCTGTCCCTCAATTCTTTCCGAAACTGCGTCCTTTACCTTGCCTGAATCCTTTGCCTTTATGATGCAGACCTCGTCAGCGTCAGCGCCCGAGCCTGCCCACCATAAAGAGTATTCCTCATAATCGCCCTCTGCCAGACTGTACTTTATCTGGAAGTTTTCTTCGGCAACCTCCACCATTTCCGGAAATTCAACTCCGCAGTTCAAAACATCTGCTGTAATTTCCTTCAGCGGCTTTGAAGCCTCTGTTTTCTCGGATTCCTTTCCGCAGCCCGAAAGTGAAAGTACGGACGCTGCCAGAATAACTGCCGGCAAAATAATCCTTTTCCTCATAATTTCTCATTTTCCCTTCTGTTCTTTTATTCTGAAACCTACTCAACCGTATGCGACAAAATATAGTCAAGCATAACAGTATAGGTGGTTTTCACAAAATGCATACCATCCTTTTCAGCCATATCAGACGGAAATTTTCCGTCATTTCCCTTTAAGGCGGTATTGATGTCTACATAATATATTTTCTTCTCATCAGCCATTTTAAGCAATTCGGAATTATATTTGTCTATGTCCGAATTGAGTATCGGTTCCTCCTCAGCGATTTCTCTTTCAGCTGTAACCGGAGGAATTGAAAGTATATATATTTTGGAATCCGGCAGTTCTTTTTTTATCTCGTCCACAAACTGGGAATAACATTCTATCATATCACCTGTGGAAAGCCATGCAATACCGTTACTGCCAAGCATAATGTATATATTTTCCGGCTTTGCCTCTTTGAGTGCTTCAATAGCAGTCACGTCGCCATAGGCAGTTTTCATGGTTTCGGTGTTGATTTTTTCTATGTTCATACCCAGTTCTGCAAAAACATTTTTAACTGGTACAAGCTGATAATCCGCAAGTCCCACTGAAATGGAATCTCCCACGAAAGCACATCTTCCGAAGTAAGTTTCCGAAAGCGGCTCCGACTCCGGAACAGGATTAATAACGTTTTTTTCTTCTTTCTGTGTGGGTTCCGGCTCTGTTGCCTCCTGCGATGATGAAAGAACGGAACTGTCCGCTGAGAATCCCACAGAATTCATTTTTTTGGAATTTATATTCGCCTCTGCCATGTAAATCACAAAGCACAGGATAAAAGTCACTACAGTAATAAGAAATACGACCTTGAACCTGAATCTGATAACAGGTCTGTCCTTTTTTCTGTTATAAGAATATGCCTCAAAACCTTTTCCGGACATATCTGTTTATGCCTCCCGATAACTAAATATATAGTAAACGTCAAAAATAATTTGACATTTACTATAGTAATTTTTTAATGCCTCGCACATTCGCTCACTTTCGTTCGCTACGTGCGTATCGGCAAATAGTAAACTTCAAATAAATTTTTCGTTTACTATAAAAGCTGCCCAAAAAGGTTACAGACAGCAAGAAAAATTTCAATTGTTCATTTGACAGGATTCTTTCTTTTTCTCTATAAAAATCCATAAAATAATTATACCGCAACTAAGAAATTTTTGCAATAGTTTTTGTCAAATTAATTCTATAATTATTGCAAACCTTCACAACATATAGTATAATATATAAGTAGCTATCACTTAATAGAAAAAATTTGGAGGAAATCAGTATGTGTGGATTTGTCGGATTTACAAATCATATAAATAATTCCAATCAGGTATTGGAAAGCATGATGAACAAAATCATTCACAGAGGTCCGGATTCCGGAGGAACTTATATTGACGAGGGTATCGCTCTGGGATTCAGACGTCTGAGTATCATAGATCTTGCCCAAGGCGACCAGCCTATTTTAAACGAGGACGGTTCAAAGGTACTGCTTTTTAACGGAGAAATATATAACTTCCAGAGTATCCGTGAAAAGCTTGTAGCAGCCGGACACACTTTCAAGACCAAGACTGATTCAGAAGTCCTGCTCCACGGCTATGAGGAGTACGGCAAGGATCTTCTGAATATGCTCAGAGGAATGTTTGCTTTTGTAATCTGGGACAAAAACACACAGGAGCTTTTCGGTGCCCGTGATTTCTTCGGTATCAAACCGCTTTACTATTCTCTCTCCGGGGAAAGCTTTTTATTCGGTTCTGAAATCAAAAGCTTTCTGCCGCACCCTCATTTCAAAAAGGAGTTAAATACAGCCGCACTTGAAAACTATCTGACATTCCAGTATTCTGCACAGTCTGAATGCTTCTTCAAAAATGTTTTCAAGCTTCCTGCCGCACACTGTTTCACATACAAAAACGGCGACCTGAAAATCGAACGTTACTGGGAAATCAAATTTGACGCTGACGAAAAGCCAGACCTTGATACATGGGTAAACAAGATTTCTGATATTTTCCATGATTCAGTTGAGGCACACAAAATTGCAGATGTTGAAGTGGGCAGTTTTCTTTCAAGCGGCGTTGACTCAAGCTATGTTGCCGCAGTTGCAGACGTTGACAAGACCTTTACCGTAGGTTTCGGAAACGATGAAAAGTACAACGAAATCGGCTGGGCAAAGGACTTCTCAAAGGCTATCGGCAAGGAAAACACAAGCAAGGTAATAACTCCGGAGGAATACTGGGGCAGTCTTGAAAAGATACAGTATCACATGGACGAACCTCTTGCCGACCCTGCCGCAGTTGCCCTTTACTTTGTCTGCAATCTTGCTTCACAGAAACTTAAAGTTGTTCTCTCCGGAGAGGGCGCAGACGAAATTTTCGGCGGCTATAACGTATACAGCGAACCGGACGGAACATTCTATGACAAGCTGCCTCGTGGTATCAAACGTGGCGTAGGCAAAATTGCAGGAAAACTGCCGGCGCACAGAGGTGTAAACTTCTTTATCAGAAAAGGCAAAGACCTCGAAGAACGCTTTATCGGAAACGCCTATATGTTCACTCCCGAAGAGAGAAAAAAGCTGCTTAAAATCAAAACAAACGCTCCTGACCCGCAGGTTCTCACAAAGCCATTCTACGACAAGGTAAAGGATAAGGACGACGTAACAAAAATGCAGTATCTCGACCTGCATATGTGGATGACCGGAGATATTCTCCTTAAAGCAGACAAAATGAGCATGGCAAATTCTCTTGAACTGCGTGTGCCGTTCCTTGACAAGGAAGTCATGGCAGTTGCTGAAAAGATTCCGAGAAAATACCGTGTAACTCACAAGGAAGTAACCGATGAGCATACAAAATATATCACAAAGTATGCAATGCGCCTTGCGGCTAAAAAGGATACTCCTCCCCAGACCGCAAAAACTGCCGCAAAGAAAAAGCTTGGTTTCCCTGTACCTATCCGTGTATGGCTCAAAGAGGATAAATACTACAATATTGTAAAGGATAAGTTTACAGGAAATGCAGCACAGCAGTTCTTCAACTGTGATATGCTGGTTAAACTGCTTGACGACCACAAAGCCGGAAAAGCCGACAACAGCCGTAAGATATGGACTGTTTTCATTTTCCTTGTGTGGTACGGCGTTTACTTCGAGGGCAGTGAATTTGTAAAATAACGAAAGGTTAAACTTAATGGCAAGTATTGTAACTTACAAATATATAAAACAGAATCCCGACATAATGGAATATATCCGCCGTGCCGACCGTGCTCTGGAGGCTCAGGGATACACTGAGCATTCCTTTGCACACGTTGAAATTGTGGCACAGAATGCAAGTATGATTTTAACGGAGTTAGGCTATGACGAAAGGCAGGCTGAACTTGCGAAAATCGCCGGTATCATGCACGATATCGGAAACGTCATAAACAGGATAGACCACGCCCAGAGCGGCGCAGTCATGGCTTTCCGACTGCTGGACAATCTGAGTATGCCGGCAGACGAGATTTGCTCTATCATTTCCGCTATCGGCAACCATGACGAGTCCACTGCACAGCCGGTTGACGCAATTTCAGCGGCGCTTATTATTGCAGACAAGGCGGACGTACGCCGCAGCAGAGTCAGAAACAACGATTTCCTGACATTCGATATCCACGACCGTGTGAACTACGCAGTTGAAAAATCAGAGCTTTATTTCAGTGAGGACAAAAAGTCTATCATACTGAATCTTAAAATTGATACGGAAATTTCTCCGGTCATTGAATACTTTGAAATATTCTTAAACAGAATGCTGCTTTGTAAACGTGCGTGTTCATATCTTGGCGTACAGTTTAAAATGATTGTAAACGGTTCTTCGATACTGTAAGAGCCGAAATTCAAGGAGGTAAAAATGATTTCGCAGTACCCTCATTTAATAGATTTAAACGATTATCCGGTTTCATGGTGGAATAAACTGATAGAACTGGGGCATGATATAAGACTGCACCCACAGCGCTACACCCATGCCTGTGACGGCAAGATTATGGCAACACTTTTCTATGAGCCGTCCACAAGAACCCAGATGTCATTCCAGTCGGCAATGATACGTCTGGGAGGAAATATAATAGGCTTTGACAATCCGTCGTCATCATCTGTTGCCAAGGGTGAAAATCTTAAAGATACCACAAAAATCGTCAGCAGCTATTCTGACATACTTATAATCCGTCACCCTCAGCCCGGTGCGGCAAAGGCGGCGGCGCTTACTGCCGACTGCTCCGTTGTAAACGCCGGTGACGGCGGACATCTCCACCCCACCCAGACGCTTACAGACCTGCTCACACTCCACGAGGAAAAGGGACGTCTTGACAATCTGAATATAGGTCTTTGCGGCGACCTTGTAAACGGCAGAACAGTACACTCACTCTGCAAGGCGCTTTCTGCATATTCCGGCAATACCTTTGTGCTTGTTTCAACTCCTAATCTGCGCCTGCCGTCCTACGTCAAGGATATCATCACCGCAAGCGGAAGCAGATACACCGAGGTAACCTCCCTTGACGAGGTAATAAACGACCTTGATATGCTTTACATGACAAGAATACAGCGTGAGCGTTTCGCAAGCGAGGAGGAGTATCTTGCGGAAAAGGATACATACGTCCTTGACAAAAAGAAGATGAAAAAGGCAAGAAAAGACATGATTGTCATGCACCCGATGCCAAGGGTTGACGAAATTGCCAACGACGTTGACGAGGACGAAAGAGCCGTATATTTCAAGCAGGCACAGTACGGAATGTATATAAGAATGGCACTTATCATGACCCTCCTTGAAAGTGATACCCCTACAAGGCTTTTAAGCGGAACAGTCAGACACAAGGTAAAGTGTCAGAACCCCAAGTGCATCACGAATATTGAAGAGTATCTTCCAAAGTCATTCACAGGAAACGGTGATACTCTTGAATGTGAATACTGCGACGAGAGAATTTTACTTGAACACTAAGGAGAGTTTATGTTTCTGAAACACCTCTACTACGGAACCGGAAAAGGCAAAACAACAGCCGCTTTAGGACTTGCTCTGAGAGCGTCCGGCAGCGGCATGAGAGTTCATATTGTTCAGTTTTTAAAGGGTACGGACACAGGTGAACTGCATTCCCTTGAACGGCTTGAAAATGTGACAGTAAGCAGGTGTGACCGAAACTATGGCTTTTCCTTTAAAATGACTGAAAAAGACAAAGCGGAGATAACCAGCTGCCACAACAGCAATCTGAAAGCGGCGGTTGAAATGGTTAACAACGGAAAGGTTGATATGCTGATACTGGACGAGATAGCTGACGCATATAACCTGAACCTCGTTGACAGAGAAGCTGTTGTTTCCCTTATTTCCGGTGAGCCGAAAGCGGAAATAGTTATGACCGGACATGATCCGGAGCAGATTTTTATTGACAGTGCCGACTATGTCAGCGAGATAAAGGCTGTTAAGCACCCATTTGAAAAAGGTATCAGTTCAAGAAAAGGGATTGAATATTAAGCAAACGCCGCACAAATCTGTGCGGCGTTCAGTTTATTTAGTAAAAACAAAAGATTCAAGGTCAAATATATTACGCTCATTAAACGCATGAGCAAACCAGCCATTATAAACATGGTTCACTTTAAGAAAAACGCTGTGTCTGCCTGTCACATTTTTCACACGGGTCTGATACACTCCGTCATGGGTACCGATATCACACACACCGATTTCCTCCCCGTTTTCATAATCATCAATGACAATATGTATCTGTCCCTGACAGCCTGTTCCGGTAACCTTTGCGGAAAACTCCATGGTTTTACTGGAGAAGTCCTCTCCGAAATCGAAATACTTATACCCGATAACACTGCCGTTTTTTATACCGGTGACTGTCCTTGTAAAAGTATCTTTTTCAGTAATAAAACAGCCGCCTTTAAGCACACAGGCAATTTCAGAAGGCGTAATCTTATAAGGGTTCAGCGACTCCTCAAATCCCAGAGAAGTCATTTCAACCTCTGGAATTGTACCGTCCGGCAGTATCTCAATTTTCTCCGCACAGGCACATCTTGACATGATAGTACCATTTGTCATGCGGTGATAGAAAATATACCACTGACCGTTTATATTGCATACAGAACCGTGATTGTTTCCTCCGGGATAATCAATGCTGTTGTTGATGATAGTACCCTTGTGTTCAAAAGGCCCCGACGGACTGTCAGAAACGGCATAGTCAAGACAGCCGCCGTTTTTGGGCGAATATATCAGATAATATTTACCGTTTATTTTTCTGGGCGAGCTTGCCTCAAAGAAATCAGTCTTGCCGTCTCCGCACGGAATCAAGTCTTCCTTGTATGAACCTTTTTTTATCTCATACATATTTTCCGGATTCAGCTCACCGAAATGTGATTTTTCAAAGCCGTAATAAATATAAACTCTGCCGTCATCATCGACAAGTACTCCGGCGTCGTTGAATATTCCGTCATCTCCGGCGTCCGCCTCGTCATACACATAGGTGCTTAGAAGTGAAAACGGTCCTTCCGGTCTGTCGCTTACGCTTACACAGCCCTTAGACGCTAAGATATATGAATACAGATAATATTTGCCGTCCTTACAAACAACATCAGGGGCGTAAAGTTCCCTGTCCGTCCAGTCGGTGTCAGATTCGTGGTCGGTATCCTTTCTGGTGTGAAAGCTGTCGCCGTGGCACTGCCAGTTACTTAAATCTGAAACCGGTGCAGACCATACTTTTAATTTAAAATCGCAGAACTGCTCTGACGACGCTCTGTCGTGAGAACCATAAAGATAAACCCTGTCACCGAACACACGAGGTTCACCGTCAGGAATATATTCCCATAAAGGTAAAAATGGATTTGGCATAAAACTTCTTCTTGTATTCTCCTTAATATTATGTTATACTGTAATTATAGCATAAAATCGAAGATTTTTGCTATAATTGCCCGATATGCAGGAAGCAAATCTCTGATTTGCGTATCTGCAAGGGCTTTAAAATAAATCATAATAAATGCTTGCATTTATTATAGCATAAAATCGGAGATTTTTGCTATAATTGCCCGATATGCAGGAAGCAAATCTCTGATTTGCGTATCTGCAAGGGCTTTAAAATAAATCATAATAAATGCTTGCATTTATTATATCACATTTTGTTATGATTTTAAAGTACTATTTCGACAATTGGCAGCACATAACTGACATATAACAGGAGGTGAAAAAACATGATAAAAATGCCGCTGAATATTTTCACTTCTGACGAAAGCTTCCCTTTTTTTATCCAGTACGGCGAGCACAAGGATGACCTTTATATCCACAGTCACGATAATTTTTCAGAGCTTGTTATCGTCTTAAACGGAAGTGCAGAACATATAGTCGACAATGAGAATTACCGTATCAGAAAAGGCGATGTTTTTGTTATCAGCGATGAAACCGTGCACGGATATGCCGGTGTCAGGGATTTCCGGATATGCAACATAATGTTTGACCCGCATTTTTTCATAACTCCCGACCTTGATATAACCGAGTCTGCCGGATTTCAGGCGCTTTTCGTCCTTGAACCCCACTGTTCCAGAACAAAGCATTTCGCAAGCCGTCTGAAGCTTGATTTCAACGCATTTATTCAGATAAAT
>JALEVO010000130.1 GCA_022788225.1 Oscillospiraceae bacterium
TCCTCGGACATTCCACTATTGCGCATTTTTTCTGATTTCATTATAGCATAGTAATATTCAAACTGCAACTAAAAATGTTACATTTACCAAATTATTACTATAGTTGACTTAGCCCCATAAGGGGCTGGCACTGTGACGAACCGCAGGTGAGGAACAGGGACATTGCTGCACGCAGTGCCACTGCCCGTGCAGGTCATATCTACTTTTTAATCAGTACTTTTGTTAATAACTTCTATTCTACTAAACTATCAGTCAACACAATATTTTTATTAAAAACCATCACATATCAATTAAAATCAATCTCAGGCAGCTCGATAGCGCCTTTGGTAGTGACGGTTGTTTTGGATTCAGAAGAAGCAGCTGTTGTAACTGTCTGGGTAGTTGTTTCTTTTCCGGAAGTATTATTTTTAGTAGTGACAGTCGTTGCAGTATCCTTGACAGGCGTTTTTGCTGTTGTGACTGCTTTTGTGGTGACTGCCTTGTTATCGTTATTGGATTTATCAGCTTTATCGGACTGCGTTGATACATTATGTGACATTTCAGAAGTATCATCTTCGATTTCCATTTCAGGCAGAATAATTTCCCTGTCTGTACTCGTTATGGTATCAGAATTTACTGTTTCACTTTTTATATTTTCTGATATTTCAGAAGAATCCTGACTAATTACTGATGTTTCCGATTCTGAAACAGTAAGCTCATTTTCTGACGTATCTTTTGACTTATCATCACTGCACCCTGTAAAAAAGCACATCTGCAAAATTAAACATACTATACATATCAACAATGTTTTTCTTTTCATTAAATCTCTCCTGTGTGTACACAAAAGGGGCAATGCAGAGATTTTGCAATGCCCCTTAGTTTCAAAAGCGGTTATTATCAATCAAAACCATTAACATCTTCAGGCAGATCTATTCCGCCATTGCCACCACTTGTTGTAATAACATCTTCAGTTTCAAATTCGATGATTTCAATTTCAGCCTTTTCGTATTTTTCTTTCATGTTCATAACCTCCATTATCCATTTGTATAAGCATTTGCAGCCTTGTTGTAGTAATACAGTGCTTTCATCATATCAATTAAAGTGCTTTCATATTTTCCAGTCGTATCCTCGATTATTGACTTCGCATAGGTCAGACCGCTGTATTTCAGTGTTCTTGAATTACTATTCTTGTCTGTAACAGCAATGCTGTACATTTTATCAATCTGATCCGGGCTGATGTCCCTGATATAAATGTAGTAGAAGTCACCTTCCTTTACTGGTGTCAGTTCAGCACCGTCACAAGTAAATGTGAAATCATCAATTGACCCCTCGGTAACCTCATACTTAACTCTTATGGTTGTCAGCGAACCGGCAATCAGGCTTGCGCCCTTTACTTTTATTCCGTTTACTGTTCCGTTAAGGCTCATCTTGTAAGTATCAGAAATATTAACATCTGAATCGAATGTAGCAGTTACATTCTTGTCGGCAGGATTATCTGTATTATTACCTGTGTAATTCTGAGTTGCAGCACCGTAATAAAGCATTGCATTGATAAGGTCTGACGTCTTTGTATCAGCTGTTCCGGTCTGATTTTCAGCATACTTTGTTACTGAATAGTCAACAGAATTACCCTCTGAACTGTCACCATAAACCACCTGTGCAGTAATTACATCTGCCATCTGGTCGGGACGAAGTTCAAGACTGAATTTGTATTTTCCTGAATCCTGAACACCCTCTGAAAGCATGGTTTTTATATCAAGCCCCTGTGGAGAAGTGAAGAGGATATATGCATTAGAATCTGCCAGTGCAGTATCAGAAAGGAGCAGATAATAGTTGAGTATCACACCGTCAGTAAGGGTAATTGATGCACTCTTAAATCCGTCCTTGCCGTTTTTAAGTGCGTCGCAATTCTTGCAGATACCACCTAATGAATAGTCGTGACCAAGTGCATCTCCATATTCAAATACGTATGCGTCACTTGTACTTACCAGACCGCAGCGTGAACAGCTGTAATGATACTTAGCAGGTGATGTGCAGTCAGCATCAGAAATCTTTGCGGCATCGGAAATCACCTGTTTAGTGTAACTGTGACCGAGTGCAGAACCAGATGTGAAAGTTTCTGTATCACTTATCTCACCACAGATACAGCTTTTATAATACACTGCCTTTGAAGTGCAGGTTGCACTGCTTTTCAGAGTAGAATTATCAACAATTTCCTTATCAAAAGTGTGTTCGGCTGTTACATTTCTTTCTGCATTGCAGATATTACAAGTTTTATCACAATCGGAAGAATATGTATGAATATCAGGAGTTGCCTGAATTACAGTTTTATCAAAACTTTCAAATTTTTCTGTACCAGCTGCGTCCTTGTAGTAAACGCCGTCTTCACGGGAACAAGTCCAGTAATCATAATTTCCATCTTCTGTACAAGTCGGCTCTTTTGCAGGAACAGCTGTCATATTGTGACCGGATGCCGGAATTACAGTTGCTGAAAGGTTTGCAAATGTATCTGTACCAGCTGCATTCTTGTAGTAAACGCCATTTTCATTGGAACAAGTCCAGTAGGCATAATTTCCGGCTTTTGTGCAAGTTGCTGCATTTGCAGGATGTGGTGTCATATTATGACTTATAGTTTGAATTACAGTATCATCAAGGCTTGCAAATGTATCTGTACCAGCTGCATTCTTGTAGTAAACGCCATTTTCATTGGAACAAGTCCAGTACGCATAATTTCCGGCTTTTGTACAAGTAGCTGCATTTGCAGGGTGTGCCGTCATACTATGCTCAACATAAACCGGAGCATTTCTATTAGAAAATTTGCTCAGACAAGGCTTGCTGGCATATACTGTTTTGTGACTGTTGTCAAGCAGAGGATAACTATCGCTGTCAATTGTCTGATACCACACCTGTGAACCATCGGTTTCGCCATTGTTCAGCAGATAGCAGACCTCGCCGCTGTTGAACTGGGTTGTTTCTTTGCCGAGGACATTTTCAGAAACAGTGCCGTTATTATCGCCGATAGCTTCTCCGCTGTAAACAGTGCTGTCAAAATAGCAGTTTGTGATTGTGCCATTAATAGCTTCTCCGCACACGCCGCCGACAGTAGCATCTTCAGATGTTGCGTTGACTGCCCCTGTGTTATAGCAGTTTGTGATTGTTGCTGTTCCATTTTCAGCTTTATTAATTCCGCACACGCCGCCGACAGAAGGATAATAATATTTATATGTTGCAGTGACTGCTCCTGTGTTATAGCAGTTTGTGATTGTTGCCGTTCCTTTTCTAGCATAATTATATCCGCACACGCCGCCGACATAAGGAGAATGTTTAGATGTTGCAGTGACTGCTCCTGTGTTATAGCAGTTTGTGATTGTTGCTGTTGCTGTTCCACTCGAATAAGCCTCATTCCGTCCGCACACGCCGCCGATATATATGCCATTTCCGCTTACTGCTCCTGTGTTATAGCAGTTTGTGATTGTTGCCGTTCCTTGGTAAACATCATTATATCCGCACACGCCGCCGACATAATCGTCAATTCCGCTTACTGCTCCTGTGTTATAGCAGTTTGTGATTGTTACTGTTCCATTAGAAGAAGGATCATTACATCCGCACACGCCGCCGACTTTTTCTTTACCTTTGAAATAGGAATCAACAACGCCGACATTTGAAACACTGCAACCGTTTCCTACACAGCCGAACAAGCCGACATTGCGACCAGTTTCTTGACTTGTATCATTGAAATACAATCCGCTTATTTTGTGTCCCTGTCCGTCAAATGTGCCTGTGTATTTACATCTGCCATTCCAACCATTATCGTATCCGATAGGTGTCCAGCTTGTGAAGCCGCTTGTGTCACCAGCAAGAGAACCGTCGGATTTCAGCACCCCGGTATTCACAGTAATATCCGTTGTGAGAACTGCACATGCGTAATTAGTTCCACTGTTTACACAAGCCGCAAACCAGTAAAGCTCTCCCGCTGTTCCTATCTGGTATACGCCGTTGCTGTCTTTTGAGGGCTCTTTCAGTGTGATTCCCTCCGCACTTGCCTTAAGTCCGAAGTCAATGCTGAAAAATCCGCCTGGGAAATATAACAGTATCGCCATGACCATGACCGCCGCCGACAAAAAGGCAACGGATTTTTTAAACGTTTTCGTCATTAAAACTCCTCCTTGTTTATATAATAAGATTAATTTTTTATCCGGATTATCCAGATTACAGAAATTGCGGTAAGCTTTTCCAATATTTTACCGCAATTCATACATATACATTGTATCATAGCCACGCTTAATTTGTCAACACACATGGAACCAATAAAGTGACATGGAACTAAAAAATTCCCAACATGGAATGAATGAATTTTCGTTCCATGTCGAGAGTGATATCAGTCAAACATTTTTTGCATATACATCAGTAAAGCCTTTGTGCCAACGGTATTTTCTACGGCTATTTTTGTTTCGGATATGTCAAAAAGCATACAGCCGCAATGCCCTTTAAAGGTCGGAAAGCATATTACCCGCAGATACTTGTCTATCTCGGGACTGTAGTCGATAATCTCAAGCGTTTCACCGTAAAGAACGGCTCGTTCATAGCTTCTGAGCCATTTACTGTCCATATTCTTAAAAATACTGCCGAAAGTTCTGCCAATAAGCTTTTCAAGCGGACAGTTCTCAAGCTCTGCAAGTGCTTCATTTCCGTAGCGGAATATCCAGTCCACCGCCTGACTGTCCTCATTGAAAATGATTTCAATATCGGTAAAGGCAACGGGTATATTGTCAAAACAGCTGTAATACTCGTGATATTCTTTATTATCCTCAGGATTGTCGTTATCTGCAAGCTCATCAATTATTCTGCGCTGCTTCTGACGAAATTTCTCCATTATCTCCTCTCTGTGCTGTGCGGAATATTCGAGAGAATCACCGTTTGAAAGGTTTACAAGCTCGTTTACGCTGTGGATAGCCATAGCCGAAACAAGGCACCCACGGTGTATCCTGATAAAATCTTCACCCAGTTCGTTTTGAAACTCGGCAAAGGTCATTCTTGTTTTGAGTATTCTCCCGTCAGATACGTGTACAAATGCGTCCTGCTTTTTCATTATTATATATAGTATGCTCGATATTGGTATCGTATGGCTCTTTCGCCCTGATATGAATGATATTGTCTTTTCTTCCATTATTACACCTAATTTGCATATTTGTTGGTCACCTCGATTTACAGTTCATTCAATCATGTATATATATTTTATCACAAAAAAATTCAATCACAAGTTCAAAAACGGTGAACGCTGTAAAACACCACATTTTTACGAAGATGACATAAAGAAAAAATTTGTTACTGCCTGCAAATCTGTACTGGAAAATCGGGAAGATTTCATTGCTGCCTGTAAGCAGGTTCGGGATATTCTTTCAGACTGCAC
>JALEVO010000134.1 GCA_022788225.1 Oscillospiraceae bacterium
GGGCACAGCCCCTATGAGAAAAAATGAACTAAAAGTCTTTGGAAAGGGGTCTGGGGAAGAACCTTTCCTCAGAAAGGTTTGCCCCAGCAGGGTTACGAAGATACTGCCGTAAATTCTGATTTATTTTAATAACCATTATACACAATATCCCCTCCGAACTAATAAGCGGAGGGGATATTCTTAAACTTCTTTATGAGTACCGCACCTATATATTATAAAGCAGTGAAAAATCTCTGATTAGCCTCGAATGTTTCCTCCGGCTTGATTTCTCTGTAGCCTGTCACATCTGCCGGCAGACTGAGATTCGGCGCATCTATCATGGCGGTCATCGGTTCGGGACAGAAATAGCCGTTAAATCCCTTATCGTTCCATACAATCCAGAACTTGTACTCGTCAGAAACCTCATAGCATATCTTCTTGCCGCTTTGAGTGTCCTCTGCAATAACGCCGTGGAACTTCTGACCGTTAAATTCTGTACAGTCCGTTGTATACATTTCGTTATCTACATTCTGTAAAACCGGTTTTCTGTCACCTGTGAGATACTCCTTGTCAGTATCAGAAAGGTCAAGGAGCTTTTCAGTCGGCAGACAGCGTTCGTTCAGCTCACATCTTTTGATTACCGGAACTGTCAGACGGATATTTTCCTCCTTGCCACCGTCCACAAAAGGAGAATTGATTGTGGTGTGGGTTGCAAGGGAGATAGGCAGCATTTTGTCTGAAAGATTTGTTATGCGTACCTTGTGCTCCAGTCCGCACTCGGAAAGTGTAAAGGTATATTCAGCAACAAATCTTATAGGAAGATACTGGAAAAATTCGTCGTTCTCGTCATATCTGTATCTCGTTTTCACAACTGCACAGTTGTCATCGGCATGGTGTTCAACAACAGTATGTACACGCTTATGGAGGAAACCGTGAATATGGTTGTTATAAGGAGCTTTTTCGTTTACCGGCAGCTGGTAAACAGCGTCTGATGTTTTCAGAACACCGTCTGCAAAACGGTTAGGCAGGTAGAGAGTCGGCAGACCCCACACCTCTGCGGACTGCTTTATTGTTTCAGCCGGATTATCCTTTTTGAAACGGAAAAACTCAACTCCGTTTTTATCATCATGCAGTCGGATAACGTTTGAACCGATCTCGTAAGCGACCATAGCTGTATAGCCGCCGGCAGAAAATTCCACAACTGGAGTACCGTTAAATTCAGTAAGCTTTGTATAATTCATTAATCCTATCCTTTCAGCAATTCCGGCAAGACCGTATTGCACTGTAACTTTTTTCTATTTAATTTTAACATATATTGCTGTTAATTTCAATAGTATTTCTGTAAAAAATGCAGTAAAACACAAATAAATATTTTTTATTGGTCGGATTTCGTATTGAAAAAAAGCGGAGATTAAGATATAATATATATGAAGTGAAAAAATCGGTTTCAAGGAGCGGAAACATGAGCGTCAGACTGAATGAAAATGAAGAAATTGTCAAGACTGTTAAGGAAGGTCTGAAACAGAAAAACGGATATTGTCCGTGCAGACTGGAAAAGACAGAGGAATATAAATGTATGTGCAAAGAATTCAGAGAGCAGATAGCCAACCCGGATTTTGAAGGCTACTGCCACTGTATGCTTTATTACAAGTCAAAGGATTAGGAAAGGAAGTTTTATTATGTCAGTAATTACATTAACAAACAGCATTTTTGAAAAAGAGGTCATGGAATCAGAAAAGCCTGTGCTGATTGATTTTTATGCAGACTGGTGCGGTCCGTGCAAAATGGTTTCGCCGGTGGTTGAAAAAATTGCAGAGGAGAATCCGGACATCAAAGTCTGCAAGGTAAACGTTGACAGCGAACCGGAACTTGCGCAGAAATTCGGAATTGCAAGTATTCCGACCCTTGTTGTGGTAAAGGACGGCAGAATAACAAATCAGAAAGTCGGCGCTGTTTCCGGACAGACAATACTTGATATGCTGAAATAACAGCAGAACGGAGATTTATTTTTATGGCACAGCTTACCTGCGAAAATCTTACTCTTGGATATGACGGAAATGTTATTGTTGAAAATCTTGATTTTTCTATTAATGAGGGGGACTATCTCTGCATTGTAGGTGAAAACGGTTCCGGAAAATCCACTTTGATGAAAACTATTTTAGGACTTCAGCCCCCAGTCAGCGGAAAGATACTTACCGGTGACGGTCTGAGCCGCAGCGAGATAGGTTATCTCCCACAGCAGACAGACGTTCAGCGTGATTTTCCGGCATCTGTCAGAGAGATAGTACTCTCAGGCTGTCAGGCACGGTGCGGTATACGCCCGTTTTACAGCAAAGAGGAAAAGGCACTTGCTGAAAGCAACATGGAAAAAATGGGCATAACACAGTTTGCAAAGCGATGTTACCGTGAACTTTCCGGCGGTCAGCAGCAAAGAGTACTTCTGGCAAGAGCACTCTGCGCAACCCGCAAACTTCTGCTGCTTGACGAGCCGGTGTCCGGACTTGACCCGAAAGTCACAGCTGAAATGTACAGTCTTATTGAAGAACTCAACAGCAAAGAAAATATTACAATTATCATGATATCCCACGATATTGCAGCCGCAGTAAAATATGCAAGCCATATTCTTCATATAGATAAAACTGTCTTTTTCGGCACAAAGCAGGAGTACCTGCAAAGCGACGCCGGAAAGAGATTTACAGTTCCGGAAAATGCATAATAAAATAAGGGTACATCTTAATAAGATGTACCCTGTAGTCAGAGGATGCTTTAAGCGTCCTTTTTTATTTTTCAAGCATTTCATTAAGAATACCGGAGAAATCCTGAATGTTGCTTGTACATTCATTAATGGTTTTTTCCGTTTCCTTTATCTGGGAGTCAATCTGCTTTGTGAAATTGCTGATTGAAACCATTGCGTTTTCAATCTTGTCAGCTGATTCCTTACTGGTATCTGCAAGATTTCTGATTTCCTGCGTGATAACACCGAAGCCTTTGCCGCTTTCCTTGGCATGGGCAGCCTCTATGTATGCGTTGAAACCAAGTATTCTTGTATTTGTCGCAATATCCTGAATAACCTTTACAGTCTCCATTGCAGATTTTACCTTTGCAACTGAATTCTGGGCAACTTCTTCAAGTGCATCAAATTCTTTCTGCAGTTTTTCCATGTTGTCCTGATTCTGTCTGATAAGTGATTCGGCATTGTGGATTTTGGCAACCAGATTTGCGTTCTGGGTTGAAAGACCTGAACTGTTGAGTTTTTCAGCATAGTTGCTGTATGCGATTTTTGAAAGAACGTTTGCAATAGTACACAGAAATTCAGCAGCCATTTCAATCTGATGCTGGGGAACGACTTTAACCTTTCTGAGTGCTCTGATGTATTGTTCAGGATCAACCCCTATTTCCTGAGCGTACTTTCTGAATTTGTCCTCATCAGCCGGTTCGGGAAGAACCTGTCCGCCTATAAAAGAGCCGATAAATTTTCCGTTGAGCATAATAGGTGCTGCGAAATCAACAAGTCCGGCGTGACAGCGGTATGTAGTGGCTCTGCCTGTCCGCATTGTATTTTCGCCGCCCTGCTTGTCACATTGTTCGCATCTCTGACAGCCTGTACGGGACTTTCTTGTAAGCTCCATGCAGAAATCAGTAAAGTTGCTGCCTCTTGTCACGGCTACACCGTTTTCATCAGTTGTAAGGGCGGCCATACCTGTTGCGTTTGAAAAACCGTCCTGTATATCCTGTAAAGTTTTAACGTCAATAAGATCGGTAAGCTTTAAATCATCAAGTTCTATCATGATATGTCCTCCGTTATTTTGTGTATACTATTATTTTATGCTATTTAAGTTAATTTGTCAATAGATTTCATATAATTTATCTGTTTTTACAACAATTTTTTTGAGTTAAACTGGTTAACGCACTTGACAATTATCAATATATTTTGTATAATATCAACAGATTGAAAAAATATAACTATATTTTTGACTGAATGTATGCTTTTGGCTTTGACTTTTGAAAATTGGCGATTTTTCATATTAAATGTACGTTTTACATAAATTATTTTGATATTTTTGTGCGTTTGATGTCAGTTTTATTGAAAAATAGTATTGTCAAATCACTGAAAATATGATATAATTAAATTTACAAAATATGAAAGTTCTATGGGCGGCACAGTCTGACATACGGCTGTTATCCCTGCCGTACATTTGTCAGCGGGTTTTCTGCTGTATCATGTCAGCTGTAATCTGTATTACAAAAATTATGCGGCGCTGCCTTTTTTCGGGAGGAAAATAAATGAAAGAATCATCGTCATCAGAAGAAAAAATATCTTCTGCAAGCAAAGCTGCGGCATTTATTGTTGCACTTGGAGAGGATACGGCAGCAGAGGTATATAAACATCTGAATGATGAAGAAATTGAAGAACTCTCGCTTGAAATCGCAAGTATTGATAATCTTAGTCAGGATCAGATAAAGGATATCATGGACGAGTTTTATGAGCTTTTTATTTCTCAGAAGCTTATTGCAGAGGGCGGTCAGGCATATTCTTACAATGTTCTTGTCAGTGCATTCGGAAAAGATAAAGCAAAAGCAATCATGGAGAGGATACATAATTCCAACCGTGCTTTTGAATTTCTTAAAAATGTGGATTATAAGAGTATTCTGACAATGCTCCAGAATGAACTTCCGCAGACTATAGCCTGTGTTCTTTCACATATAAGTCCAAAAAAGTCGGCTCAGATCCTTGCGGAATTTCCTAATGATCTTCAGGTTGAAATATTCAGACGAATTGCTGATCTGGACAGCATTTCTCCTGAAGTTGTAAGAAGCGTTGAGGATATTATGGCTGAAAAATTAAGCTCGGTTGCCTCGGTTAATGTGGTTGATTTCGGCGGTGTAAATTATCTTGCTGATGTTATGAACAATCTCGATATGAGAACGGAAAAAACCATCATGGAAGAGCTTAATGAAACAGATCCTGAACTCGTTGACGAAATTCAGAAACTTATGTTTGTATTTGATGATATTGCGAGTCTTGATAACCGTGAGATCCAGACATTCCTCAGAGAATGTGATACAAAGGATATTACAATTGCACTGAAGGCTGCAAGTCCGGACGTTGCAAAGGTTATTCTCAGCAATATGTCACAGCGTCAGCAGGAAACTATCAAAACAGATATGCAGTATCTCCACAATGTTCGTATGCGTGACGTTGAAGAGGCACAGAGAAAGATTATCGCTGTTATAAGAAAGCTTGAGGAAACAGGTGAAATTGTTATGTCCAAGGGCGGTCTTGATGAAATAATTCCATAATAAACTTTAGAATAAAAAATAAAAATAAAACAGGCAGGTGTAAGATTATGAGCAGATTTGAATCGGGTATGGAAAGCATGGTGGATATGTTCATCTATGAGTCTACTTCATTGCTTGAACAGCTTGATCAGATTATGATGAAAACTGAAAGCAACAATAAATTTGATGAAGAAGACATTAACGAAATATTCCGTATAATGCACACCATAAAAGGCAGTTCGGCTATGATGGGTCAGGAAAATATGTCTACCCTTGCTCACCGCATGGAAGATATGTTTTTCATAATCAGAGAGGAAAAACCGGTTATTGAATCCATTGAAACCCTTTATGATATCGTTTTCTCTTCATCGGATCTGCTGAAAGCTGAAATTGATATGCTGCAGGATGATGATTCTGTTCCGACGGATTTCAGCGAACAGATAAAGAAAATCGAGGATTTTGTTGTTTATCTTAAAACCGGAAAAATGCCCGGTGCTGAAAATGCTGCTGAAACGGACAATTCTGAACAGCCGGCAGAAACTGAACAGCCAAAGAGTCAGGAGGATAATTCAGCGTCAGCTGACATGATGAAGATTCGTGTGTTCTTTGAGGATAACTGTGAAATGGAAAACCTCAGAGCACTGCTGCTTGTAAATAAAATTTCTGAATATTGCCGTGAACTGAAATATGAGCCGGCTGCAATCGAAACTGATTCCTCAACTGCAAAGCAGATAATTGAAAACGGATTCCTTATCATGTTCAATGCAGATGAGGAGGATCATCAGCATATCATCAGAGAAATTGAGGACGCTATCAACGTAAAATCCTATGAAATAGTTGAGGACGACGAAATACCGGCAAGTGCAGAAGAGAGTGCACCAGCAATTGAACTTGAAAAGCCGGAACCGGCACCGGAGCCGAAAAAAGATGAGCCGGCAGCCGTTAAAACTGAAAAAACGGCTGAAAAACCTCAGGCAAAAGCCCCTGCTCCTGCTCAGACAGCAGAGGAGATAAACAATAAGCTTGCACAGAAAAACAATCATGGTTCAAAGGGCAAGCAGAGCCTTATAAGCGTTAACTTAAACAAGCTTGACCAGCTGCTGGACATGGTGGGAGAAATCGTAATCGCAGAGGCTATGGTTACTTCCAACCCTGACCTTAAAGGACTGAAGCTTGACGGTTTCCAGAAAGCGTCAAGACAGCTGCGCAAACTGACTGATGAACTTCAGGACATTGTAATGTCAATCCGAATGGTTCCTCTTTCGGGTGTATTCAACAAGATGACGAGAATTGTCCGTGATATGAAGGTAAAGCTGGGCAAGGACGTTGACCTTGTATTCGAGGGAGAGGAAACCGAGGTTGACAAGAGCATTATTGACAATCTTAATGACCCTCTTATGCACATGGTAAGAAATTCCATGGATCACGGTATTGAGTCAACTCAGGAGGAGAGAATCGCAAGAGGAAAGCCTGCAAAGGGTACGATAACGCTTTCTGCGTATAATTCTTCCGGCGAGGTTATTATCGTTGTTTCCGACGACGGCGGCGGAATCGACTGCCAGCGTGTTATGGAAAAGGCAAAGGCAAACGGTCTGCTGACAAAGCCGGAGGAGGAATATACCGACAAGGAAATCTTCAACATGGTAATGCTGCCGGGATTTTCAACCAATACAGAGGTTACGGAGTATTCCGGAAGAGGCGTCGGCATGGACGTTGTAAGAAAGAGTATCGAAAAAATCGGCGGTACTGTTTCTGTTGACAGCAAGCAGGGAGAGGGTACAAACTTTATCATAAAAATTCCGCTTTCACTGGCTATTGTTGACGGTATTGAAGTATCTGTCGGCTCTTCAATCTTTACAATTCCTATTAATTCTATCAAGGAATTTATAAAGCTTAAAGAAAATCAGCTTTTTTATGATACTTCCAAAAAGGAAATCGTTAAAATCAGAAATAAATGCTATCCGCTTATCAGACTGCACGAATTCTACGGTCTTGAACCTAAATCCCATGATATCTATGACGGAGTTGTGGTTCTGGTTGAATCAGAGGGCAAGAGTGCCTGCATTCTTGTGGACGAGCTTATCGGTGAACAGCAGGTAGTTGTAAAGCCGTTCTCACCGATGTTTAACCGCTATAATATCAAGCAGAAGGGTATGTCAGGCTGTACAATTCTCGGTGACGGCAGTATCACTATTATTCTTGATATCAGCAACATTATTCTTGACAACTGATGAAACGGGGTGAAAACTATGGCTAATGAAGCTTTTGCACAATCGTCTAAAAACGATTTTAACACAAACGGCGGACAGATCCTGCTTTTTTACATTGATGATATCCTTTACGGAATTGAAATACAGTATGTTACTGAAATAATCGGAATGCAGCCTATAACAGTTGTTCCGGGTGTTCCGGAATTTATAAAGGGCGTTATAAACATCAGAGGAAAGGTTGTGCCTGTAATAAGCATCAGGCATAAAATCAATCAGCCGGAAATTCCTTACGATGAAAAGACCTGTATTATCGTTGTGGAGCTGGACGAGCTGACGGTTGGTCTTATCGTTGACCGTGTCCGTGAGATAACAACAGTTCTGCCCACTGATACCTGCTCTGCGCCGGACTTCAAGAGTGTGAACCAGAATCAGTACATTCAGAGCATTATTGATTCAAACGGTGAGATCAAACAGCTGCTTGACATACATAAAATGATACTGGAGTAAATCTGACATGGCACTGAAAATAACTGACGCTGAATTTAACAGGCTTATTAATTTTATGCATTCGACTTATGGCATTGATCTCAGCAAAAAGCGTATACTTATTGAAGGACGTCTTTCAAATATGCTGACGGAAAAAGGATTCACAAACTATAACCAGTACCTTGACAGCGTATTTGCAGATAAATCAGGCCGTGAAACTGTTGAGCTTGTAAATAAGCTTACAACTAATCATACCTATTTTATGCGTGAGCCTCAGCATTTTGATTTTATGAGGACAGTATTTCTGCCGTATATCGAGGATAATGTAAAGGACAGAGATGTAAGAATATGGTGTGCGGCATCGTCTTCGGGAGAAGAACCGTACACAATAGCTATGACTATAGACGATTATTTCGGGTCGAGAAAAACAGGCTGGGATCTTAGAATCCTTGCAACTGATATTTCAACAAGGGTTCTGCAGAAAGCTAAAAACGCAGTTTATCCGGCTGAATCACTTAACGCTCTCCCCGAAAAATGGAAAACAAAATATTTTACACGAAACAGTGATGGGACATATACAGTAATTGACAGAATAAGGAAAGAGGTTATATACAAAGAATTCAATTTAATGGATAAAATTGTATATAAAAAGCCTTTTGACCTGATATTCTGCCGCAATGTTATGATTTATTTTGATGCTCAGACAAAGGACGCTCTGGTTGAAAGATTTTATGATGCGTCCAAAAACGGCGCATATCTTTTTATCGGGCACGCCGAAACTGTTTCAAAGAAATCAAGATACAGGTTTGTTCAGCCTGCCATTTACCAGAAAAAGTGAGAGAAAGGGGATTTTGCGATATGCTTGACAGAAAGATAAGACTGCTTATTGTGGATGACTCTGTCTTTTTCCGAGAAATGCTTTCAAAATTTTTCGCTGATGATAAAATTATTGAGGTTGTCGGAAAAGCCGGTGACCCGTATGAGGCAAGAGATAAAATAATTGAACTTCGTCCGGACGTTCTGACGCTGGACGTTGAAATGCCGAAAATGAACGGCATACAGTTTCTGAGAAAACTTATCCCGCAGTACCCTGTACCGACGGTTATTGTGTCATCTGCGCCAATCAAGGCTTTTGACGCCCTTGACGCAGGAGCAGTTGACTACATTAAAAAGGCGCTTATACAGTCGCCGCAGGATATGCAGGATTTTGCCAGAGAACTGCGAAACAAGGTTATAACAGCGTCGCAGGCAAAGGTTATCCAGAAGAATCCGGCGTCTGCCGTAAAACCGCAGAATGTTTCACCGGTTATAACTCCGGCTGCTGCTGCGAGAAATGCAGACACTGTAATTGCAATGGGAGCATCGACAGGCGGTACTGACGCATTGCAGGTGGTACTGACGTCACTGCCGGCAAACTGTCCTCCTATTGTTATTGTTCAGCATATGCCACCGGTGTTTACCAAAATGTTTGCTGACAGATTAAACAAGCTTTGTGCCATTGAAATAAAAGAGGCGGAAAACGGCGACAGGCTCAAAACCGGCAGAGCACTTTTAGCACCCGGAGATTTCCAGATGAGTCTTAACAAGGACGCAAGGGGCTATTATGTAAAGGTCGAACAGGGCGAAAGAGTTTCGGGGCACAAGCCTTCTGTAGACTATCTTTTCCACAGCGTTGCAAAGTGTGCCGGAAAAAATGCCATAGGCGTTATCATGACAGGAATGGGCTGTGACGGTGCTGACGGCATGGTGGCAATGCACGACAAGGGAGCGTATACCATAGGTCAGGATAAGGAAACCTGTGTTGTGTACGGTATGCCGATGTGCGCATACAAAAAGGGAGGATGTTCGGTTCAGGCTCCTCTTGACCAGATAAGCAGTATTATATGTAATCAATTGTAAATCCGGAGGTTTTAACAATGAGCAATGTCCTAAACAGATTTTATGATGAGGATGAACTGGAGCATAATGAGTCAGCAGAAACAAGTGAGAAATATCTTTCTTTTCTGATAGACAAGCAGTATTATGCTTTTCATATTAATGATGTCCGTGAAATAATTGAAATGCAGGATATTACTCCTGTACCTGAATTTCCGGATTATGCAAAGGGAATTATCAATCTCAGGGGAATTCTTATTCCTATTATTGATGTAAGACTTCGTTTCTGCAAGACGGAAATGGACTATAACGAAAGAACCTGTATAATTATTCTTAATCTCAAGGAAATTGAGGTTGGCTTTATCGTTGACACAGTTGATGAAGTTCTTGATATTGACAATGAGAGTATTGCACCTGTACCTAAGCTTTCGGACACTAAGACGAGAAAGTTTATAAAGGGTGTCGGAAAGACTCCGAAGAAGATAGTTATGCTCCTTGACGCACAGAAGATGCTCAATGATGAGGAGATAAAGAGTCTGGATTTTGACGGAGAAGACCCGGAGCTGATAGCGGCAGAATAAAATATAAATCGCCAGCCTTTTTAAAGACTGGCGATTTTTTTATTGTCTTACCATGGATTACATTTCCATGCCGATTTTTATTGCTTTAAGGTTCAGTTCTATCAGTGCTTTTCTTGACTCAGGTATGATTTTCTTAAGCGCATTTTCCACTGATTCCGTCTTGATTACTCCCGTTTCCTTCAGCAGTTTTCCGCAAAGCACAATATTTGCCATACCGTCAACGCCGTTATCATGAGCAAGTTCAGTCGCCGGAACGTAAAAGCAGTCAATATCAGTCCTGCCGCACTTTTCGTCAATCATGGAGGAATCAATAAATACCTTTCCCCCCGGACGGACGCTGTCGATAAACTTCGTATATGACGGAGTATTCATAACAATAAGATAGTCCGGATTTGAAACAACCGGAGAGCTGACCGGCATATCAGATATTCTGACAGAACAGTTGGCTGTACCGCCTCTCATTTCAGGACCGTATGACGGAATCCAGCTTACTTCCTTGCCCTCGATCATTCCGCCGTATGCAATAAGCTTTCCGGCAAAAAGCAGACCTTGTCCGCCGAAACCGGCAAAAATAATACTGTCAGTCATTGCTGTTCTCCTTTGCTGTTATATCCTTGTAAACTCCCAGCGGAAAATACGGAATACATTCATTGCGGAGTCTTTCCAGCGACTCAACAGGGGACATACCCCAGTTTGTCGGGCAGGTGGAGAGAACCTCGACTATTGAAAAGCCTTTTCTGTCACGCTGAATCTGAAACGCTTTTCTGATAGCTTTTTTTGCAATCTGTACCTCTTTCGGTGAATCCACTGAAACTCTCTGTGCAAGAGCAGTGCCGTCAACCTGTGAAAGAATCTCGCACATTTTTACAGGATATCCTGCCTTTTCCACGTCACGGCCGTATGGTGTGGTCTGTGTGACCTGTCCCGGAAGAGTGGTCGGAGCCATCTGTCCGCCGGTCATGCCGTAGGTGGTATTGTTTATAAAGATAATTGTTATGTTTTCGCCTCTTGCGGCAGCGTGAATGGTTTCTGCGGTACCGATAGCCGCAAGGTCGCCGTCGCCCTGATAAGTAAATACAAACTTGTCGGGGAGGGAACGCTTTACACCGGTAGCAACTGCCGGAGCACGTCCGTGAGGTGCTTCAATCATGTCGCAGTTAAAGTAGTCATACGCCATAACTGAGCAGCCTACCGGACAAATTCCGATAGTATCTCCTTCAATTCCCATTTCATCTATAATTTCACAAATAAGCCTGTGTACTATTCCGTGAGTACACCCGGGACAGTAATGTGTGTTCACATCTGCCATGGAGTCAGGCTTTCTGAATACAACGCTCATATATTTCTCCTTACGACAGACTGTCGTTGATTTCTGCAAGCTTTTTTATTATTTCGTCAGCAGACGGTAAATTTCCTCCGGTTCTGCCGTAAAATTCAACCGGTACAGAGCAGTTTACTGCCAGCTTAACGTCGTCAATCATCTGACCTGTACTAAGCTCAGCGCAGAGTATGCTTTTAGCTGTGGGGACGATTTTCTGGTAGTCCTTTACCGGGAAAGGCCATAAAACCTTTGGTCGGAGCAGTCCGGCTTTAATGCCGTTTTTTCTTGCCTCGTCAACTGCTTCACGGCAT
Organism: Oscillospiraceae bacterium; assembly: GCA_022788225.1. Lineage (GTDB taxonomy): Bacteria > Bacillota > Clostridia > Oscillospirales > Ruminococcaceae > Porcipelethomonas. Next base: position 12,044 of record JALEVO010000134.1, read on the forward strand.
ATTCTTGACACTGCGCCGTAAGCGGTAACAACGATATCTGCGTCATCAGTCAGATAAAATTCAGCGTCCTGTTCATTTTCCACGATAGTTTCGTATTTTTTTGAACGGGCAGTAACTGACGCTTCAAGCTCGTCCGGCTGTAAGAAAAGTGTATTTATAATGTTATGCTTTCTCTTGTTTCCGTGACCATTTGTTGCCCACGGCTTTTCCGGCATTTTGTCGCTTATCTCCGGGAACACAACAGGTTCCATCATCTGACCCAGCATACCGTCAGAAAGTATCATAGCCGGTATTCTGTACTGGTCAGCCTTTTCAAACGCCTTGACTACCATGTCAGCCATTTCCTGAACGGAGTTTGGAGCAAAAACCAGTATGTGGAAATCTCCGTGTCCGCCGGACTTTACTGCCTGCCAGTAGTCAGCCTGTGCCGGCTGGATACCGCCCAGTCCCGGACCGCCTCGCTGTACATTTATAATTACGCAGGGGAGATCGCTGGCGGCGATATAGGAAATACCCTCTGATTTAAGGCTTATTCCCGGAGAAGATGAGGACGTCATTGCCCTTACTCCGGCTGATGCTGCACCGAGAACCATGTTGATTGCGGCAATTTCACTTTCCGCCTGTAAAAAAGTTCCCCCGCGCTTTGGCATATTTTTTGCCATAAAAGCTGCGATTTCTGTCTGTGGTGTAATAGGGTAGCCGAAATAGCATTTACAGCCGGCTCTGATAGCTGCTTCTGCAAGCGCCTCGTTACCCTTCATTAAAACTCTTTCCGCTGTCATTTCTGCACCTGTCTTTCAACTGTTATTGCACATTCCGGACACATTACCGCACACATTGCACAGCCGACGCATTTATCATCGTTTATGCACACAGCGGTAAAATATCCATGGCTGTTGATTTTGTCTTTTTGAATCTGTATTATTTTCTGCGGACAGGCATTTTCACACAGTCCGCACCCTTTGCATTTATCAAAAATGACATTAATTTTTCCCATTGGATAACCTTCTTTTAAATAGATTTCAGGCAATGCCGTTTGCACAACGGTCTATGCCTTTATGAAAAACTGGTCTTTACATATATGTCAATATATTCTGCCAGCCCGTCAAGCTGCCGGCATTCAAGCTTTCTGTCAGCAGTATGGTACAAAACAGGAATTCCGGAAAGTTCTGAAACCTTTTGGGCAAATCCCACTGAATTTATAATATCCTCCGGCGTTGTCAGTCTGCCTAAATTGGAGTTGTTGACAATACCAGTATGGGGTATTCTTGCAGACTGTTCGATTTCTCTCATCAGTCTGACTGCTTCTTCAGCGTCATCGCCTGTTTCACGGTAACGGTTTATCACATAAATCATTTCAGTACTGCTCATGTAATGCTTTAAAGTGCCAAAGTATCTTCCTACAACAACCGCCCCTGCATCGTCACCTCCGATATCCAGAATTATGCAATCATGATTCATAATAATTGCCTCGATATCAAAGCTTAAAGCGGGTATGTCAAGGTTTGTATTTGCATACATTGTACTGTAAAATGAAATATTTTTTTCTCTGAAAAGAGAACTGAAGTCCGCCGTACGGAAATAAGGGTTTACAATATCCATATCAGCAACAGCTGTTTTTAAACCCTGCTCAGAGCATCTGACAGCAAGATTTACAGAGAGATTGGTTTTTCCGCAGCCGTAATGACCTGTTATGATGTAAATTTTTTTCATCAGTGCCTCCGTATTTTTTATTATAGTACTTTTCACCAAGGAATGCAATACTTTTAAAAAATAATAAAATGTTTAAAATTAAGTTTTTTTATCATCTTTCGAAACATGAAAACTTTGATTTTTTCAGAAAATGCACTATTTGCGGGAGTCTCAGATAAGCCCTGCCTTTACAAATCCGTCATAAAGACCGTCGTTTAAAATATCTCCGCAGACTATATCAGCCTTATCCTTCAGTGCCTGTTCGCCGTTTCCCATTGCAACAGTCAGGGCGGCGGTATTGAACATATCAATATCGTTCATGCTGTCGCCGAAAGCAACGGTGTCTTTTATGTCAATCCCAAAGCGGTGGCAGAAAAGTTTTATTCCGCTGCCCTTGTCACAGCCTGCCTGTACTATCTCAGTATTCATTGTATTGCTTTGAGAGTCAATGTGACTTATAATGTTAAAATCACTGCCGAAAATCTCTTTTATGGTATCAAGCTTTTCCGGAGAGGAAATAGTGCATATCTTTGTACCCGGAACAGGAGTTTTCAGAAAATCATCTATAGTATACCGCAGTTCAAATTTATTGCGCCTTGCTATCATCTGCTTTATCTCCGAATTGCTGTTGTTTGCTTTTTCGCCGAGAAATCCAAGCATATCAGCCATTTCAGGTTCCATGTAAACGCTGGATTTGGTTTCAACTCTGTGGAGAATACCGTGACTGCGCAGCTGCTGGCAGATATCCTTTACCTTTATAGGATCCATTTCCTTATCAAGGACAACCTCTCCGTTTTTTTCAACATAACAGCCTCCGCCGGCAATTATTCCGTCAAATTCAGCTGTGGGGAAATCGTCGGGGATAAGACCGGTTGAACGTCCTGTGCAGATAACCGCAAGGTGTCCGTTTTTCTGCGCCTGTCTTATGGCTTTCATGGCTGAATCGGGAGTTCCGTAGAAAGGGTCACGGACTGTTCCGTCAATATCAAGAAAAATACATTTTTTATTCATGAGTTTTTACCTCCACTTTCATTATACATTGTCTGTCAACTGGTCAGAATGCACATAAATAGCCGTAACCTGTTGACATGAGACTAAAAATGATATAAAATAATTTTGATTATTTTTGAAAGGATTTTTGCATTATGGCTGTTAAAAGAAAAAGAAAGGTAAATTATATGCGGATATTTTATGTCGTAATGGCATTTCTGATAATTCTGCTTATGATTTACGGCGTTAGCTGTATTCTTAAATCTTCCGACACCGAGGAAACATACAGGGAGGCTGTGGAAAATTCTGCGGAAACGGAGCAGATAATAATTGAATACCCTACAGAACCGCAGTATCCGGAAATTGACTATCCTGACAGCAGCGGCGAAATAAAGAAATTCGGAAACGATATTACAAGCAAGGCGGGAGTGCTGATAAACGTAACCGACAATAAAGTAATCGCCGGACGTGACCATGAAAAGGTTATCTATCCGGCGTCAATGACAAAGGTGATGACGCTTATTGTCGCTGTTGAAAATATGGAATCTCCGGACGATACCTTTACAATGACCCAGGAGATACTTGAACCCCTTGTTGACGCCGACGCTTCAAGAGCCGGTTTTGAAGTTGGGGAAACTGTGACCATTAAGGATATGCTTTACGGTGCTGTACTGCCGTCGGGGGCGGACGCTACTGTGGGACTTGCGGTTAAACTTTGCGGTTCGGAGGAAAACTTTGTCAAGCTTATGAATGAAAAGGTTGAATATCTGGGGCTGGAAAATACCCATTTTATGAATACCAGCGGACTGCATGACAAAAATCACTATACAACATCAGTTGAAATGGCTATGATAATGGAATATGCTATGCAGAATGAACTTTGCCGTGAGGTCTTGTCCACATATCAGTACACAACATCAAAAACAAAGGAACACCCGGAAGGAATAAAGCTTGAAAGCACCATGTTCAGCAGAATGTACGGCGACGAGGTTGAAGGAGCGCTTATCGAGGCAGGCAAGACCGGATATACCGACGAGGCGCAGAACTGCCTTGTGACCTATGGCACAAAGGGCGGAAAGGAGTATGTGTCGGTTACATCACTTTCCTATGATTATTGGCTGACAATACATGACACATTCAATATATATGCAAATTATATAGAGCCGAAAAGTGAAATAAATATTGTTGCGGAATAATTCATGTAAAATATAAAAATTTACTTTACATATTAGTGATTTTAGTGTAAAATAGTATAAAGGCATAATTGCCCGAAATTACATAGAGAGGTGTAAAAATGGAACCCAGATATAAAAGGATTCTTTTAAAGCTTAGTGGTGAGGCACTGGCTGGTGAGAAAAAATTCGGACTTGATTACAGCATTATTACTGAAATTTGTGAAAGCATAAAAAAATGCGCCGAGGCTGGCGTTGAAATCGGTATAGTTGTCGGTGGCGGCAACTTCTGGAGAGGACGTTCAAGCGGCGGTATGGACAGAACAAGAGCAGACCACATGGGTATGCTTGCAACAACAATCAATGCCCTTGCAATTGCTGACGTTCTTGAATCAATGGACCTTGATGTCAGAGTCCAGACTGCTATTACTATGCAGCAGGTGGCAGAGCCTTATATCAGGCTTAAAGCTATGAGCCATCTGAAAAAGGGAAGAGTAGTAATTTTCGGCTGCGGTACCGGAAACCCGTTTTTCTCAACAGATACTGCCGCTGCACTCAGAGCAGTTGAAATTGAAGCTGACATATTCTTCAAGGCAACTATGGTTGACGGTGTTTATGATAAAGACCCCCACAAGTATGACGATGCAAAGAAATATGATACCCTTACATTCAGCGAAGTACTCAGCAACGAACTGGGGGTTATGGACAGCACAGCTGCTACAATGTGCCGTGACAACGACATGAGCCTGCTGGTATTCGACCTGAGCAGACCAGACAATATATACGATGCCGTTATGGGCGCAAATATTGGTACAATAATTAAGGAGAACTGATTATGAAAGAGACGATGAAAAAAGCTGAATCCAAAATGACCAAGTCTGTTGACAGACTTAAAGGAGAGTTTGCGGCAATCAGAGCAGGAAGAGCAAATCCGGCTGTCCTTGACAAGGTAATGGTTGACTATTACGGAACTCCCACACCTGTCAATCAGATGGCGGCTGTTTCAGTTTCAGAGGCAAGAATTCTTGTTATTCAGCCATGGGACGTTTCAACTCTCAAGGCAATCGAAAAGGCTATTATCACTTCTGACGTGGGTATTACTCCTACAAATGACGGCAAGGTGCTGCGCCTTGTTTTCCCACAGCCAACTGAGGACAGACGTAAGGAACTCTGTAAGGAGATAAAGAAGTACGGCGAGGAAACTAAGGTTGCAGTCAGAGCAGTACGCCGTGACACTATGGAAGCTTTCAAGACAATGAAGAAAAATTCTGAAATCACAGAGGACGACCTTAAAAGCTGTGAAAAAGATATCCAGAATCTGACAGATAAATTCTGCAAGAATATTGACAGCCTTGTTTCTGAAAAGGAACAGGAAGTTATGAGCCTGTAAGCCATGGCGTTATTCAAAAAGAAAAAAACTGACTCCGGTCTGCCTGAAATTCTGCCGGAGCATATAGCTTTTATTATGGACGGAAATGGCAGATGGGCGAAAAAAAGAGGTCTGCCGAGAAAATTCGGTCACAGGGAGGGCGCAAAGAATTTCAGAAGAATTGCACGTTACTGCAAGGATATCGGCATAAAAAACATCACCTTTTACGCCTTCTCCACTGAGAACTGGAAACGCCCCAAGGACGAGGTTGACGCAATAATTGAACTATTCAGAGAGTATATAGTTGACGTAAGAAACTATATCGGCGAAGAAGTAAGAGTACTCTTTTTAGGCGACAAGTCTATTTTTGACGCTGACCTTCAGAAAAAAATGATTGACCTTGAAGAGGATACAAAGGATAACCATGAAATGACAATGCTCCTTGCCATAAATTACGGCGGCAGGGACGAAGTCGTTCATGTTTCAAAAATTCTTGCGCAGAAGGCGGCTGATGGTGAACTGAAACCGGAGGATATTACCGAGGATATGTTTGGCAGCTATCTTTACACAAAGGATGTTCCGGATGTTGACCTTATGATAAGACCAAGCGGTGAACTGAGGCTTTCAAACTTTCTGATATGGCAGTCGGCCTATGCGGAATTTTACTTTACCGATGTTCTCTGGCCGGATTTTTCACCTGAGGAGCTTGAAAAAGCACTTGTGAATTTTGCCGGACGTTCAAGGCGTTTCGGAGGTGTGTGATAATGGGAACAAGACTTATTTCAGCAGGCGTTGGAATTGTTATTGCTTTAGTGGTACTGTTTCTTCACAATACTGTTGTACTTAAAATTGCCATTGCCGCAATAATAGTTCTTATGCTGTATGAACTTTTCAGAGCCGGAAGATGCACAGGACTGCGTCTGACCTGTCTGCCTGCATTTATTTACGGGGCAGTCATGCCGTTTTTTGTGACAGGCGGTGCGGTAAAATATAAGTTTTTGGTAAACATATTATTTGTAGTATTTTTCTTTATAACATATATTGCACAGCATAACACTATGAAATATTACAGAATGTTTTACATTTTAGCGTGTACACTGCTGGTAAGCAATTCCATGAGTTGTCTTGTGATACTCAATGAAATGGATAAGGTGCATGGTCTTATGTACCTTGTTATGGGACTTTGCGGTGCGTGGCTTGCGGATTCGGGAGCTTATTTTGCCGGAACGTTTTTCGGCAGGCACAAGCTTTGTCCTGAAGTCAGCCCCAAGAAAACCGTTGAGGGATTCGTGGGCGGAATTGTTGTGACTGGTCTGCTTTTCATGCTGATAAACTTTGCTTATTCAAAGATACTGCCCCACGTTTCGGAATATACAGTAAGCGTAAATTACCTTGAAGTATTCCTGCTGGGGGTTGCACTGGCTGTTGTGGGAACAATCGGCGACCTTTCAGCGTCGGTGCTGAAAAGACAGTGCGGAATAAAGGACTACGGAAACATTATGCCCGGACACGGCGGAGCTATGGACAGATTTGACAGCGTACTTTTTGTTGCGCCGTGCTTTTATGCGTTTGTTTCGCTGATTAGTATTTATAAATGAGAATGATAAGGGGGGGACGGTTGTCCCCCTTGTCAATGTAATAATGCTGTTTCGGAGGTTAGTTAAGTCGTACATTCAGTTTTTCACCGCCTGTCGGCGGTTCATTCAAAACGCTTCGCTCTTGAATGAATAAAAGCCGCCGGAAAAATTATGCTTTTGGTCAGATTACTAAAAAATATAGTTTTCTGTCTTTATTGGTAAATAGCGGCGGCTTTGGAGAGTTTCGCTGCCTGCGGACAGCGACAAGGGGGGCTCTGCCCCCGTTGACTCCCGCAGCCTTTGAAAAGGCTGGCGAAACTTTTACATTTGGTACTTGCAAGTTTTACTTGTTTTGGGTTTTTAAAATTAATCTGCCGTTTCAGTCAGATTTTCAGAAAGGAACTGCATATAATTATCATGGACATGAAAAAAATTATTTCAGTTATCGGTTCGACCGGTTCTATCGGTACACGGGCTCTCTCCGTTGCGGAAAAATACGGGATTAAAGTCAACGCTCTTGCCGCCGGAAGGAACTGGGAACAGCTTGCACAGCAGTGTATAAAAACCGGTGCAGAAACTGTCTGCATATACAATGAGGAATATGTAAAGCCGCTGAAAGACGCTCTTTTCGGGCGGGGTGTGAAAGTAGTTTCCGGCATGGAGGGACTTTGCAAAATTGCGGCGGATTCCTCCGATATTCTGCTTAATTCCGTTGTGGGAATGATTGGTCTGCTGCCGACCCTGACTGCAATCGAAAGCGGAAAGGATATCGCCCTTGCAAACAAGGAAACTCTTGTTGCAGGGGGCAACCTTGTAATGAAAAGAGCCGCTGAAAAGAATGTCAGAATTTATCCGGTGGACAGCGAACATTCTGCAATTTTCCAGTGTCTTCAGGGAAATAAGCGTGAACAGCTGAAAAAAATCATTCTTACGGCTTCGGGCGGACCCTTCTTTGGCAAAAAGCTATGCGACCTTGAAAACGTGACCATAGAACAGGCACTTAATCACCCTAACTGGAGTATGGGCAACAAAATCACCATTGACTCCTCAACCCTTATGAACAAGGGACTTGAATTTATCGAGGCAAAGTGGCTTTTTGACCTTGAACCGGAGCAGATAGAAATTGTGGTTCACAGGCAGAGCGTTGTTCACTCGGCTGTTGAGTACGGCGACAATTCGGTTATAGCGCAGATGGGTGTACCTGACATGAAAATACCAATCCAGTATGCCTTGCTTTATCCGGACAGATTTGAGTGCGACTGCAAACCTCTCTCCCTGACAGATTACGGTACACTTACATTTGAAAAGCCGGACTTTGAAACATTCAAGTGCCTGACGGCGTGTATTGAAGCGGTAAAACGGGGTGGCGCATATCCGTGTATCGTAAACGGTGCCAACGAAGAGGCAGTAAAGCAGTTTTTAGACGGAAAAATTAAGTTTACGGAAATAGGGGAACTGGTAACAGGTGCACTTGACGAGTTTGCATATCACGATATAGAGAAATATGAGGACGTGACAATGTGGGACAAAAAGGCAAGAGATTTTGTAATCAGTAAGATTGAGCAGGAGGCATAAATGAAGTATATACTGGCTGTTGTAATTTTCGGGATTATTATTCTGATTCACGAGTTCGGACATTTTTTCACGGCAAAGCTCTGCGGAATCAAGGTAAATAAATTTGCGCTGGGAATGGGACCGTGTCTGCTTAAAAAGCAATGGGGTGAAACTGAGTATTCAATAAGACTTTTTCCGGTAGGCGGATTCTGCGCCATGGAGGGAGAAGATTCTGAAAGCGACAACAGCCGTGCATTCGGCAACAAGCCGGTTTGGCAGAGAATGATTGTAATTGCCGCCGGTGCGCTGATGAATATTCTGCTGGGGTTTATTATAATTGTTGTCGTGACCTGTATGGATCCGAAGATTCCGACTACTGTTGTGGATTCTTTCCACACAGTTTCAGAGGAAAACTCTGAATATACGGCGAAAAGCTACGACAGCGGATTGCGTGAGGGGGATAAGATAGTTGAAATTGACGGAATGCACATACTTTCCATAAAGGATTTACAGTATGCGCTTCTTTCTGGTGACGATGAAAGCTATGAAGTGGTTGTAAAGAGAAACGGCGAAAAGGTGAACCTTGACAATGTAGTTTTCGGAGATAAGACAACAGGTTCGCTGATAGATTTTTATGTGACATGGAATAACAGAAATCCTGTAAGCGTTTTGTCCTATTCGGCAAAGGACACCGTTTCAACAGCAAAGCTTGTATGGTTTTCACTCAGGGACCTTATAACCGGAAAATACGGCTTTAAAGACCTTTCAGGACCTGTCGGGCTTGTGGGGGCTATCGGAGAAGCCGCTGATTCGGGAACAAACATAAAGGAATCGGCAATGTCGCTTCTGAATCTGACAACGCTGATTACTATAAATCTTGGCATTTTCAATTTACTTCCGATACCCGGACTTGACGGAGGAAGATTCCTGTTTCTGCTTATTGAGGCAGTCAGAAGAAAGCCTGTCAAGCCAGAGCATGAGGGAGCAGTTCATTTAATCGGAATGGCACTGCTTATGCTGTTGATTGTAGCGGTGACATTCAGTGATATTAAGAGGTTGATCGGGTAGGTAAAGGATTATGAGAGATATTAAGAAAGTTAAGGTTGGGGATTTTGTCCTTGACGGAAGCAGAATTTACGTTCAGTCAATGCTTAACAGGCGTTCTGACGATATCGAAGGCAGTGTTGCACAGGCTGTTGAACTTGAAAAGGCAGGCTGTGACATTGTTCGTGCCGCAATTCCGGATATGGAGGCAGTTAAGCTGATTCCGGCAATAAAGGAGAAAGTCAGCATACCCCTTGTTGCGGACATTCATTTTGACTACAAACTGGCACTTGCCGCCGCTGAAGCAGGAGTGGACAAAATCAGAATAAATCCGGGCAATATCGGCGGTACTGAAAACGTAAAACAGGTGGTAAAGGCTTGCAAAAGCAGGAATATTCCTATAAGAATAGGAGTAAATTCCGGTTCTCTTGAAAAGGAGATACTTGCAAGATACGGCTCTCCTACGCCGGAAGCACTGGTTGAAAGTGCGCTTTATCATGTGAAACTGCTTGAGCACTGCGATTTTGACGATATTGTTATTTCAATTAAATCATCAGACGTTAAAACCATGATTGAAAGCTATCGTCTTGCGGCTTTGAAATGCAGTTATCCGCTGCATTTAGGTGTTACCGAAGCCGGTACTGAGAGAATGGGTATTATAAAATCTGCCGCCGGAATAGGCTCACTTCTGTGCGACGATATCGGTGAAACTATTAGAGTATCACTGACGGGTGACCCTGTTCGTGAAATTGCGGCGGCAAAGGATATTCTGAAAGCTGTGGGAAGAGGAAGCGGAGTGGAACTTGTTTCCTGTCCCACCTGCGGCAGAACCAGAATAGACCTTATTAAAACTGCGGCAATGGTTGAGGACGCAGTCAAGGATATTGACAAGAATATCAAAGTTGCCGTTATGGGCTGTGTTGTAAACGGTCCGGGAGAGGCGAGAGAGGCTGATATCGGAATTGCAGGAGGCGACAAGTGCGCTGTTATCTTTAAAAAGGGCGAGGTGCTCAGAAAGGTAAGCGAGGAAGAAATTGTTCCCGAACTGCTTAAAGAAATTGAAAAACTGTAGGGAGTAAAAGATGAACGAAATAAAACTTGGCGACTTTTTAAGTGAATTCACATCTGAAATACCTGAAATTACAAAGGACGGTATGATTTATAAACTTACATATTCTGCCAGCCGGACTGTAATTTCCTTTTATGTAAGATTCACAAAGCTGATACCCTATAAAGATGTGATAGCATTTGAAAAGCACCTTGAAAATTTCTTTCATCTTGATAAAATCACTCTTCACTGCGCCTATTCGCCGGAGCTTTTTTCAATGGACTATTACAATGACCTGATTATGAAACTGAAAAGAAAGCTTGCTGTTGTCAACGGTTTTCTTGACAATGCGGACGTGAAATACGGTGAGGGACTTATTACAATAAATATTAAAAACGGCGGCTACGATCTGCTTATGAAAGCAAATTTCTGTGCCGAATTTTCAAAGCTGATAAGAGAGGAATTTGACCTTGAAATAAAGGTTGAACTGACCGGCGAACACAATGTTGACGTTGAGGAACATGAAAAAATGATGGAGGAACTGCGTTCTTCTCTCCCACAGCATACCGAGCAGTTTGAACCGCCGATGCCAGAGCCGCCGCCTTTTGATGAGCCGGAGGACATTGACGAGCCATATACCAGTGAGGAACTTTCACAGGCAGAACTTCCTTTTGAAATCATTCCGGATTCTGCCGAGCAGATAAAGGGCAGAAAGATACACTCAAAGCCTGAACCCATAGCGGAGGCAGTAAAACAGCTGGACAGAAAGGTAACTATAATCGGCGACATCTTTGATGTGGCTGACGTGAAAACCACTAAGACCGGAAAGAATATCCATGTATTCTTTGTTACGGACTACACCGGTTCTGTCCAGATGAAGCTTTTCATTGACCCCGAAAAGGACAAGACCGAGGTTGGAAAGCTGAAAAAGGGCGTTACCGTTTTAGTGTACGGTGATATTGAATTTGACGATTTTTCAAGGGATATCTCAATCCGTCCGCTTTCGATTGTGGCTGTAAAGAAAAAACAGCGTACCGACAAGGCGGAGAAAAAGCGTGTTGAACTTCATCTCCATACCAATATGTCCGCAATGGACGCTATCACTGATGCTGGTACTCTTATAAAACGTGCCCATTCATGGGGACACAAGGCAATAGCCATAACTGACCACGGCGTTGTGCAGGCATTTCCGGATGCTATGAATGCATCTTCGGGTCTTGATGATTTCAAGGTTATCTATGGCTGTGAGGCTTACGTGGTAAATGATATTGTACCGCTTAATATTATCAATAAAAGTGATATGCGCAGTATCAACGAGGAAATTATTATTTATGACGTTGAAACTACCGGTCTGAACTTTGAAAAGGACAGGCTGACGGAAATCGGCGCTGTAAAGATAAAGAATCTGCGTGTTATCGACAGCTTTAACATAATGGTAAATCCGGAGCGCCCTATTCCGCAGAAAATCGTTGAACTGACGGGTATCAATGACGGCATGGTTGCAAATGCGCCTAAGGAACGTGAGGCTGTGGAGGAATTTTTCCGTTTCTGCGGAGAGAATCCGGTCATGGTGGCGCACAACGCAAGATTTGATAACTCCATGATAGACGCTGTGTGCAGACGTCACAATATACCACACGAATATACAAGCATTGATACTCTCGTTATGAGCCGTGCCATGCTTCCGGAACTGGGAAAGCATACCCTTGACAAGGTTGCAAAGCATCTGAAACTGGGAAATTTCGAGCACCACAGAGCCTGTGATGATGCAATGATACTTGCGAAAATTTTTATCAAGCTTATGGAAAGACTGGTTTCCGAAAACGGCGTTGAAGTTCTTGCCGACCTTAACACAAAGGTGCAGAAAATCGACGTTAAAAAGCTTAAATACTTCCACCAGATTATACTTGTACGCAACAGCGTAGGACTTAAAAATCTATACAAGCTTATATCAATGAGCCAGCTTGATTACTTCTACAAAAAACCTCTCATGCCGAAATCTGAACTTATAAAGCACAGAGAGGGCCTTATTTTCGGCAGTGCCTGCGAGGCTGGTGAACTTTTCAGAGCAATGGTTGACAGACAGCCTGAAAAGGAGATAGAGGAACTGGCGAAATTTTATGATTACCTTGAAATACAGCCAGTCATGAACAACGAGTTTATGTTAAGAACAGGTCAGGCGGATTCCATGGAGGAACTGCGTGACTACAACAGGCGTATTGTAGCACTGGGCGAAAAGCTGAACATACCTGTCTGCGCTACCTGCGACGTTCATTTTATGGACAAGGATGACAGTATTTTCAGAAAAATACTTCAGGTTGGAAACGGTTTCAAGGACGCCGAACAGCAGCCACCTCTGTATCTGCGTACAACGGACGAAATGCTTGAAGAATTTGCGTATTTAGGCGAGGAAAAAGCTTATGAAATAGTAGTTGAAAACACCAACATGATTGCCGACTGGATAGAGCACGTCAGACCTATTCCAAAGGGTACTTTTACCCCTGACCTGCCCGGCGCACAGGAGGATTTAGTCCGCATTACCAATGAAAGGGCAAGGAGCATTTACGGTGACCCTCTCCCCGAAATTGTTGAAAAAAGACTTAACAGAGAGCTTGAATCCATTATCAAGCACGGTTTCTCGGTGCTTTACATTATCGCACAGAAGCTTGTGTGGAACTCGGAGGAACACGGTTATCTTGTTGGTTCGAGAGGTTCTGTCGGTTCGTCATTTGTGGCGTCTATGGCGGGTATCTCGGAAGTTAACCCATTAGCACCACATTATGTCTGCCCCGAATGCAAGTACAGCGAGTTTATCACCGACGGAAGTACCGGTTCGGGCTTTGACCTGCCCCAGAAAAACTGTCCTAAGTGCGGTACGGATATGCACCGTGACGGGCACGATATTCCTTTTGAAACGTTCTTAGGCTTTGACGGTGACAAGGCGCCGGATATTGACCTTAACTTCTCCGGCGAGTATCAGGGCAGTGCTCACAGATATACGGAAGAACTTTTCGGTCCGAAAAACGTGTTCAAAGCCGGAACAATAAGCGGTGTACAGTCTAAGACTGCATTCGGCTATGCAAAGCACTACCTTGAAGAAGTGGGTAAAACTGCCAATCCGGCAGAGGAAAACAGGCTTTCAATCGGCTGTACTGGCGTCAAGAGAACAACCGGTCAGCATCCGGGAGGAATGGTTGTTGTACCGTCCGACTATGAGGTATATGATTTTACCCCTATTCAGCACCCTGCTGAATCAGAGGATTCTGACGTTGTAACAACCCACTTCGACTTCCATTCTCTCCATGATACTATCTTAAAGCTTGACGAACTGGGTCACGTTGTTCCGACCCTTTACAAGCATCTTGAGGACATGACAGGCATGAAAATCAAGGACGTTCCTACTTCCGACCCCAAGGTTATCGAGATGTGTACCAATGCGGAAGTACTGGGAGTAACGCCGGAGGAAATATACTGTCAGACAGGAAGTCTTGGTATTCCGGAAATGGGTACTGGCTTTACCATACAAATGCTTATTGACGCCAAGCCTAAGAAATTCAGTGACTTTTTGCAGATTTCCGGTCTGTCCCACGGTACAGACGTTTGGCTGGGTAACGCAAAAGACCTTATTGACAATGAAACCTGTACTATTTCAGAGGTTATCGGTACTCGTGACAGTATCATGACATACCTGCTTTACAAGGGCGTTGAGCCGAAAATGGCGTTTAACATTATGGAGTGGACCCGAAAGGGAAAGGCACCCAAATTCTTCACGCCGGAAATTATTGAAATGCTCAAATCCCATGATGTGCCCGACTGGTACATTGAAAGCTGTCTGAAAATCAAGTATATGTTCCCGAAAGCCCATGCTGCGGCTTACGTTATTGCCGCTATAAAGCTTGGCTGGTTCAAGCTGTACAAGCCGCTGGAGTTTTACGCTACCTACTTCACAACGAGAGGTGCGGACTTTGACGTTGAAACGGTTATGAGAGGGTTGAATTCAGTCCGCAATAAAATCGAGGAACTGCGTAGTAAGGGCAACGATAAAAGCGCAAAGGAAAAGGATACCTACGATTTACTGCTTATCATCAACGAGATGATGTCAAGGGGCTATGAATTTCTGCCGATTGACATTTACAAGTCCCATGCAACCAATTATATTATTGACGAGGGTAAAATCAGAATACCTTTCAACGCTATTTCAGGCGTCGGTGACAATGCGGCTGTAAGGCTTTATGAGGCGGCACAGAAAAGGGACTACATTTCAATTGAGGAACTCCAGAACAAGAGCGGCGCGTCAAAAACAACAATTGAAGCACTGGAAAATCTGGGTGCATTGGGCGATTTGCCTAAAACAAGTCAGATGTCACTATTTTAACTTGACTTCTTGCAGATATCGTGTTATCATGTTAGCATACTAAAGTGAACAGGAGAAAATAACTTATGAGAAGTAATGATATGATTACTCCCGAGGGTACTAAAGACCTTTTATTTGATGAATGTATTATAAGACAAAGTGTCGAGGACAGAGTCCATTCGATTTTTAAAAGCAGGGGTTATTCAGAGCTTATCACCCCAAGCATAGAATTTTACGATGTATTCAACCACAATTCCGGATATTTCCCACAGGAACGACTTTTCAAGCTGACTGACTGCAAGGGCAGACTGCTTGTACTCCGTCCGGACAACACAGTCCCTATCGCAAGAATAGTAGCAACAAGACTGAAAGATACGGTTCTTCCTATGCGACTTTACTATAACCAGTGCGTATTCACCATGGAGCCGTCCTTAAAGGGAAGGAGCGCACAGACAGTCCAGACGGGAATTGAGCTTATCGGCTCTTCCTCAAAAATGGCTGACCTTGAAGTTATTTCAACGGCTATTGAAGTACTGTCCTCATGCTCAGACGGGGAATTTTCCCTTGAAATCGGCGATATCAGATTTTTCAGAGAACTTGTGGATAAGCTTGACGCAACTGCTGAACAGAAAGAAACTATTCGCGACTACATAGAGGCGAAAAACTATCCGGCGCTCAATGATATGCTTGACAGTATCGGCAAAAACGAGATTACCCATGCTCTCAAAAGACTGCCGAGACTTTTCGGCGGCGAGGAGGTTTTTGAAAAGGCGTCAAAGCTGTTTTCGGACGAAAAAATCGACGCAGTACTTGAAAGTCTGAAAGACCTTTACAACAAGGTTTCCGCTATTATCGGCAGCGGCAGACTGACCGTTGACTTAGGTATGGTAAACAGAACCGACTACTACACTGGTGTTATCATCAAGGGTTATCTTGAGGGATACGGAGAGGAAGTACTTTCCGGCGGAAGATATGACAAGCTTATTGCTGATTTCGGCTATGACGTTCCGGCAACAGGTTTTGCAGTTAATGTTGATGCTGTAACACAGGTTGAGTTAAAGCATAAGCCGGTAAAGGCAGCGCCTGTTGAAGTAATAGTCTTTGCAGAAGAAGGCTTTGAAATGGAGGCACTTGCCAAGGCTGATGAACTCAGAAAAGACGGAAAAAAGGTTGAAATCTCACTTTTTGATACAATAGAGGAAACAGTTAAGTATGCAGGCGAAAAGGACATTGCCGAAGTGCTGACTGTAAACGGAAAGGAGGCGCAGTAATATGCAGAAACCGCTTAGAATTGCGCTGACAAAGGGCAGACTTGAAAAGGATACCATAGGACTTCTTGAAAAGTCCGGCTTTGACTGCACAGCTGTAAGGGAAAAGGGAAGAAAGCTTATTCTGCCCATAAAGGACGCAAATATTGAGGTCGTGCTTGCAAAAGCAAACGACGTTATCACCTATGTTGAGCACGGCGTGTGCGACATGGGCGTTGTGGGAAAAGATACCATTATGGAAATGAGCGGCAAGTTCTTTGAACTTGTGGACTTAGGCTTCGGACGCTGCAAATTCGCTCTTGCCGCAAAAAAAGGCACAGACTTTTACGAGGGCTACGGCGTCAAGACAATTGCCACAAAGTACCCCAACGTTGCAAGGACATTTTTTGAAAGCAAGGGCATGGACATTGACATTGTAAAAATCGAGGGTTCTGTTGAACTTGCGCCGCTTCTGGAACTTTCAAACGGTATCGTGGATATTGTTGAAACTGGTACGACTTTAAAGGAAAACGGTCTTGAAGTAATCGAGGACATTGCGCCGATTTCCGCAAGGCTTATCGTAAACACAGTAAGCCTGAAATTAAGACAGAAGGAAATTGAAGAGTTAATAAGAATTATCGAGGAGAATCTGAAATGATAAAGAAGATTTATGCAAACGGCAAGGACGAATTTGAGTTTCTGGAATCGCTTAAAAAGCGCAGCGGTGAAACTGACAAAAAGGTAACACAGATTGTAAGTGAAATCATTGAAAACGTTAAGGAAAACGGCGACAAGGCTGTTAAAGAATATACTGAAAAGTTTGACGGCAGTCTGCCGGAATATTACGAAGTGCCGCAGGAGGTTATCAATGATGCTCTTGAAGAGGCTGATGAGGATTTTATAAATGCACTGTTAAACGCTATGGAAAACATTGCGGAATTCCACAACCGTCAGCGTCAGCAGGGCTTTGTTGACACTAAGGACAACGGCGTTATGCTTGGACAGAGAGTAAGAGGACTTGAAAGAGTCGGCCTTTACGTTCCGGGGGGTACTGCCGCTTATCCGTCAAGCGTGCTTATGAATGCAATTCCGGCAAAGATTGCTGGCGTTAAGGAAATTATCATGGTGACACCGCCGCTTAAAGACGGTACACCTAACAAGGATATCCTTGTTGCCGCTGCTGTATGCGGAGTTGACAGAGTGTTCATGATGGGCGGCGCACAGGCTGTTGCGGCGCTTGCTTTCGGTACTGAAACAATTCCGAGAGTTGATAAAATTGTAGGTCCCGGAAATATTTTTGTTGCTACTGCAAAGAAACTGCTTTACGGTCAGGTTGACATTGACATGATTGCAGGACCCAGTGAAATTCTCGTTATGGCTGATGAAACTGCTGACCCGAAATTCGTTGCGGCAGACCTTATGTCACAGGCTGAACACGACAAGCTTGCGTCTGCAATCCTCCTTACAACAAGCGAGGAAATCGCTGACAAGACTATTGCTGAAATTGAAAGACAGGTGCAGTACCTTTCAAGAAAGGAAATCATTGAAAAGTCCCTTGAAGACTATGGCGTTATCATTATCTGCGACTGTCCGCACTGTGCAGTGGAGCTTGCAAACGCTATTGCTCCGGAACACCTTGAAGTGCTTATGAAAAATCCGACAGAGTATATCGGCAAGCTTGACAATGCAGGTTCAGTGTTCCTTGGCAACTACGCTTCCGAACCGCTGGGGGACTACTACGCAGGTCCGAACCACGTTCTTCCTACAAGCGGTACTGCAAGATTCTTCTCACCTCTTTCAGTATCAAGCTTTATCAAGCGTTCAAGCTATATTTACTATACAGAGGAGGCTCTCAGAGAGGCTAAGGACGATATTGTTCTCATTGCCGAAAAGGAGGGGCTTACTGCTCACGCAAATGCAATCAAGGTAAGATTTGAAGATTAAGTAAAGGAATGATCTGAATGAGCAGCTGGGAAAGCAATGTTAGACGTGTTGAACCCTATGTTCCGGGTGAACAGCCTAAGGACAAAAACATAATCAAGCTTAACACCAATGAAAACCCATATCCTCCGTCACCCAAAGCGGCGGAGGTAATGAAAGCTTTTGAAACGGACAGAATGAAGCTTTATCCTGACCCCGATTCCACAGTTCTTGTGGACGCACTTGCTGAAAGATACGGCGTTAAACCGTCGCAGGTGTTTGTGGGAGTGGGCTCGGACGATGTTCTGTCAATGGCGTTTATGACCTTTTTCAATTCGGACAAGCCGGTGCTTTTTCCGGATATAACATACTCTTTTTATGACGTGTGGGCGGAGGTTTACAGGATTCCGTACAAGCAGATTCCACTTGACGAAAATCTGCATATAAATCCTTCCGACTACAAGACTGAAAACGGCGGAATAATTTTTCCAAATCCAAATGCGCCCACAGGTGTGCTTGAAAGCGTTGAGATGATTGAGGAAATTGTCAAGGCGAATCCGCAGTCGGTTGTTATCATAGACGAGGCGTATATTGACTTCGGCGGTGAAAGCTGTCTGCCCCTTGTGGAAAAGTACGAGAATCTTCTTGTGGTGCAGACTTTTTCAAAGTCACGCTCAATGGCTGGTATGCGAATCGGTTTTGCAATCGGCAATGAAAAGCTTATAAAGTTTATGAACGACGTGAAATTTTCCGTAAATTCCTACACCATGAATCCAGTCACACAGCTTTGCGGTGCGCAGTCGGTCAAAGACGAGGAGTATTTCCGCAAGACTGTCAACATGATTATTGACACCCGTGAAAAGACCAAGAAACGTCTTTCGGCACTGGGATTTACATTCCCGGACTCAATGAGCAATTTTATATTTGCGTCACATAAGACAAAGCCGGCAGGGGAGATATTTGAGGAACTGAAAAAGCGCAAAATATTTGTGCGTTACTGGAATAAGCCGAGAATAAACAATTCCCTGAGAATAACAGTGGGTACGCCGGAGGAAATGGACTGTCTTATTAAGGCACTGGAGGAAATAACGACGTAACATTACGGCGGAGACCAGTGGGGCGATTGTAATTAGCTGTAAGTAAATTTAAAAGTTTCGCTCAAGCCTTTTCAAAGGCTTGTGGGGTGCATGGGGCAAAGCCCCTGCTCGCTGTCCGCAGACAGCGAAACTCTTTAAAGCCGCCGTTTAAAAAGCGGAATAAAACAGATTTCTGATATAGATTGGCTGTGTAAAATCGTAATTTTCCGGCGGCTTTATTCATTCAAGAGCGACAGCGAATTGAATGAACCGCTGTCAAGCGGTGAAATACTAACAGTCACAGTAAAATTAAATGTCAGCGTTTTAAACTTGTAATTGAAAGGAACTATCATGAGAACAGGAACGGTTGAAAGAAAAACCCGTGAAACGGACATAAGCATTACCCTCTCAATTGACGGAAAGGGCAATTCCGAAATATCCACAGGCATAGGCTTTTTTGACCATATGCTTACCGCCCTCTCAAAACACAGCGGTATCAGCATGAACATAAAAGCAGTGGGCGACCTTGACGTTGACGGACACCATACCGTTGAGGACACAGGCATTGTTCTTGGTCAGGCACTTGCAAAAGCCGTGGGGGACAAGTCCGGAATTGCCCGTTATGGCACGGCATATATCCCAATGGACGAGGCTCTGGGGTTCTGCTCTCTTGATATAAGCAACAGACCGTTTCTTGTGTTCAAGGGCGAGTTTACCAATCAGATGATAGGGGAGTATGACGCCTGTCTGACAGAGGAGTTTTTCAGAGCGTTTGCTTTTAACGCCGGAATTACAATGCACCTTAACATGGTTTACGGTTCAAACGACCACCACAAGTGCGAGGCGGTATTCAAGGCGGCGGCTCACGCTTTAAAGGCGGCTGTGAAGGAACTTAAAAACGGTGAAACCCTTTCAACCAAGGGTACTCTGTAAAATAAAGGAGTGTTAAAAATGATTGCTGTAATTGATTATGGTGCAGGAAATATTTTCAGCGTGAAAAATGCCCTTGATTATCTGGGCATGGAAAGTATTCTGACTGACAAAAAAGAGGATATTGAATCGGCAGACGCACTTATTCTTCCGGGTGTTGGCGCATTTCCCAGTGCAATGGATATGCTGAACAAAAGTGGACTTGTGGACACTATCAGGACACAGGCAAAGAAAAAACCGTTTCTGGGAATCTGCCTTGGTATGCAGCTGATATTTGAAAAAGGCTATGAATTTGAGGAGTGCGACGGACTGGGACTTATCCCCGGCAGCGTTAAGAAAATGGAGGAAGAAAACCTCATAATTCCTCACATGGGCTGGAACAAGCTTGAGGTGCTCAACGACTGTGCTCTCCTTGCCGGACTTGATGAAAACAGTTTTGTTTACTTTGTTCACTCCTACAAGGCAGAGTGTGACGACAAAAACATCGCGGCATATTCCAATTACGGCGGAAGAGTTCCGGCACTGGTCTATGACGGGGGCACTGTCTACGGCGCACAGTTTCACCCTGAGAAAAGCGGTGAAACAGGTCTTAAAATCCTGAAGAATTTCGGAGGACTTATCAGATGATTATTTTACCGGCAATTGACATAAAGGACGGAAACTGCGTAAGACTTTTCAAGGGTGATTTTTCAACGGTCGAAAAGGTTGCCGCTGATTACCTCGAAACTGCCAAAGGCTTTGAAGAGGCTGGTGCGACATGGATTCACATGGTTGACCTTGACGGTGCGAAAGAGGGCAGACCGGTCAACACGAAAATTTATAAAGACGTTGCCGAAAAGACTTCTTTAAAGGTCGAAGTCGGCGGCGGTATCAGAAATATCGAAACCATTGAGGAGTACCTTTCCATGGGTATTTCAAGGGTTATAATCGGCTCTGCGGCACTGAAAAATCCACAGCTTGTAAAGGACGCTGTTGAAAAGTTCGGCAGTGAAAAAATAGCCGTGGGCATTGACTCAAAGGACGGCATGGTGGCAACCGAGGGCTGGCTGGAGTCTTCTGACGTTCACTACATTGACCTTGCAAAGGAAATGATAAAAATCGGTGTCAAGTACTTCATTGTAACGGACATTTCCAAGGACGGTACTCTTTCCGGCGTGAATACTCAACAGCTGGGCGACCTTGCAAAGGCAACAAACGGCGAATGCTGTATAATAGCCAGCGGCGGAGTACACACAATTGAGGACATAAAGGCTTGCAAACAGCTTGGTCTGTACGGTACAATTTGCGGCAAATCAATTTACAAGGGTACTCTTGATCTGAGAGAGGCTGTTGAATGTGCAGGGATTCAGTAATTCTGTATTTATGGCATTTATATGCGTAACCTATTGAGGGAAACCCTTTTGAAAAATGGTTCTCCCTCAAACTCCCTTCCTAAAACTTTACCCTATTTTTTCTCATAGGGGCTATGCCCCTATGAGAAAAAATGAAATAAAAGTCTTTGGAAAGGGGTCTGGGGAAGAACCTTTCCTCAGAAAGGTTTGCCCCAGCAGGGTTACGGAGATACTGCCGTAAATTCTGGTTTATAAATAAAGGAGGTTCAACCATGCTTGCAAAAAGAATTATTCCATGCCTTGACGTGAGAAACGGAAAGGTTGTAAAGGGTGTAAACTTTGAGGGTATAAAGGACGTCGGCGACCCTGTTGAATATGCGGAAGAGTATAACCGTCAGGGTGCGGACGAGCTTGTTTTCTACGATATTACTGCGTCTTTTGAGGGCAGGGGAGTTTTCCTTGACGTTGTAAGGGAAACCGCCAAAAAGGTTTTCGTACCCCTGACTGTGGGCGGCGGAATCAAGACAGTTGACGATATCCGTGAGGCGTTGAGAGCCGGTGCGGACAAGGTTTCTGTCAATTCACAGGCTGTGCAGAATCCACAGCTTATCAAGGACGGTGCGGATATATTCGGCAGTCAGTGTATATGCGTTGGTATTGACGCAAAGAAAATCGCCGATAAGAAGTGGACTGTATACATAAACGGCGGACGTGTTGACATGAATCTCGACCTTATCGACTGGGTAAAGCAGATTGAACAGCTGGGGGCAGGGGAGATATGCCTTAATTCAATTGATGCGGACGGTACAAAAGCCGGCTTTGATATTGAAATGCTGGACGCTGTGTGCAAAGCCGTGAACATTCCGGTTATTGCCAGCGGCGGTGCGGGCAAGATAGAGGACTTTTCAGAGGTGTTTGAGAAAACCGGTGCAACTGCGGCTCTTGCGGCGTCACTTTTCCACTTCAAGGAACTGACTGTGGGAGAGGTCAAGGAGTATTGCAGAGGCAAGGGCATTATTGTGAGATGACAATTGTTAAAGATAATTATATATGTCTGATATTGTATATGTTCTTTTATACCTTGTCCCGAATCAGTTATTATTTTAAATGCGTAAAAAAGGATATAAGCGTAGTTTCAAATAATATCCTGATAGTAGTTGCTATTTTGGCGGCATTGATAACCGTATATCTTTTTATAAACAACATTCTGCTGATAAAAAAGCAGGAACATAAAATCAGAATTATTTTAATGGAAATGTTATTAGCAATGGCAACAATGATACCTGCATGTATTGTAAGTATATTAATTGCAGGTGCTATAGTGAAAATATTTTAAAAGAGGACAGCTATGATAAAAATTGACTTAAACGACCTTGACAAATTTTTTGTCAAGAGCGAGCTTATACCGGCAATCTGCTTTGAGGCGGACACAAAAACGGTTTTAATGCTTGCGTACATGAACAAGGAAAGCCTGAAAAAAACTCTTGAAACAGGCTACACATGGTTCTGGAGCCGTTCCAGACAGGAATACTGGAACAAGGGTGCAACCTCCGGACATTTGCAGAAGGTAGTCAGCATTTACGGTGACTGCGACAACGACACGCTGCTTGTAAACGTAAAGCAGACTGGTGTTGCCTGTCATACGGGAGAGTACAGCTGCTTTTTCAATGAAATTTATAACGATGAGGAGAAATAAGAATGACAGTTTACGAAGAAATTTTTGAAGTAATCAAGCAGAGAAAGGCGGACTACGAAAACGGTACCGCACAGGAAAATTCCTACACCTGCTATCTTTTTGACAAGGGTGTAGATAAAATCTGCAAGAAGATTGGCGAGGAGGCTACTGAAACAGTAATCGCCGCAAAGAACAATGACAACGACGAACTGAAAAACGAGATAAACGACCTGCTTTATCATGTTATGGTGCTTTGTGCTAATCAGGGACTTGAATGGTCAGAGGTTGAAAAGGTTCTTGACGAGAGAAACGAAAAAATCGGAAATCTGAAAAAATTCCATCAGGTTGACAAGAATACATGAAAAAAGCTGCCGCACCGGAATCAATGGTGCGGCAGTCATTTTGTGTTATAAGTCTATCTGATGTGATTTATCATCTATATTTATAATATAATTTTCATTACAGCCTTCAACATATGCAACGTATGTTACATAGTAATCATTACGGGAATATTCTTCAAAAACAGAACCCATATTATCTGAAACAGATTTGGTATCAGCATAAACAGTTATAGTTATGTAAAAGTTGCTGCTGTTTTTTTCTTTGGTAATCAGATAAATTTCATGAGTTTCTAATCTTGACAGAATCTGATTGTTGTGCCAGAATGGTGCTTTCCACTTGCCGTCACATTTATTTATCAATGTTGCAGCTTCAGAATCATTATCTTCATAAATGACTAAGGCTGTATTCTTTTCTTCAACAATCTTTATGATTTTGCAGTGAGTTGCAGTATATCTGAATGCCTGTTCAGGAGAGTTGAATTTTAAAAACAAGTTTTCAAACGGAAAATTTATGATTATTAAGGATAAAATAACGCATAAAACAGACTTTACTGTTTTTAGCTTTACATTTTTTATTTTGGCTAAATTAATAACAAAAATAATCAGACCAATAGCCACCACATATCTTAACATTCTTATCATAGATTTAATTCTCCTTCGGACTTCATAAGTTGTCCCCGATTTATCCTGCGTCTGTAATATAAAAAATAACTGGTTGGATAAAAAAATACGGGCTTCATAAAATGAAGTCCGTATTGTCCTGCCGGGGTTACCCGGCTGGTGCGGATAAGAGGACTTGAACCTCCACCCCCTTGCGAGGACCAGCACCTGAAGCTGGCGCGTCTGCCGATTCCGCCATATCCGCATATATGAATCTGAAATTTTTACACGGCTCAAATTAAAAACCGAGGTGGATGCTTTCACATTACTCCACATACAATCAATTCACTATATTTCTGAATTGATTACCATAATATTATATCACTTCTTTTTCATTATGTCAAGTGCTTTTTTGCAAAAAAGTGATAATTTTCTGAAATTATAAAAAAATATCATAAACCCCTTGAAATTTTCTGATTAATATGTTATAATTTAATGGTTAACAATCAGGAATTTATGTTTATTCCGGAATATAGGTGTGCGGGCCCTGTGCAATGAGACACCGTGAACCATGTCAGGCGGGGAACCGAGCAGCATTAAGCGGATCGTTTTGTGTGCCGCAGCAAGCCTGCACACCTATGTCCCGGAATTTTTTCTGTGCCGGGATAAATGGGAAAACAATGATAACGACATTCAGTACGGAGGTGACCGTTATTTACAAGGCATTATACAGAAAATGGCGGCCGCTTTCTTTTGATGATGTCATTTCCCAGCCGCACATTACAACAATACTTAAAAATCAGATAAAAAACGGCAGAACGGCTCATGCTTATCTTTTTACCGGTTCAAGGGGAACGGGTAAGACTACCTGTGCAAGAATTTTTGCCAAGGCAGTAAACTGCCCTAATGAAGCAGACGGCAACCCCTGCCTTGAATGTGATATCTGCCATGACGCAGATGTTTCGGCACTCTCTGATATTATTGAAATTGACGCTGCCTCAAATAACGGCGTTGATGATATCCGTGACCTGCGTGACGGCGCTGTGTATACACCGGAAAGATGCAAATACAAAATTTATATTATCGACGAGGTTCATATGCTGTCACCCAGTGCATTTAATGCACTGCTGAAAATCATGGAAGAACCTCCGGAATATGTCAAGTTTATTCTTGCGACTACTGAAGTTCACAAGGTTCCGGCAACTATTACTTCAAGATGTCAGCGGTTTGATTTCCGCAGGATTCTGCCGGAGGATATTAAAAACAGACTGCTTTATATTGCCGGACAGGAAAACTTATCCCTTGACGAAAATGCTGCCGCCCTTATAGCAAAGCTTTCGGACGGCGGTATGAGAGATGCGCTTTCACTCCTTGACCAGTGCGCCGCATACTCGGATAAAATCGACCTTGATGTTGTGTCATCTGCCGCTGGTATTGCCGGACGTGACCATCTTTTTGAAATAATTGAGGCGTCGGTGCAGAAACGCCCCGGGGACGCCCTTGAAGTTGCCGAGAGGCTTTACAGTATGTCAAAGGATATGCAGAAGCTTTGCGTTGAACTGACTGAACAGTTCCGCAACATGATGCTTATGAAAGTCTGCCCCGAAAAATCCGGACTGCTTGCCTGTATGCCTGATGAGATTGAACGGTTGAAATCACTTTCCGACAAGCTGGAGCTTAATGAGATTTTAAGTAAAATTACGATTTTACAGGAATGCAACGAAAAAATCGGCAGGGCATTAAACAAGCGTGTGGAACTTGAAATGTGCCTTATAAAGCTTTGCACAAGACAGATTTCACAAAAAACACTTGACAATACTGAAATTTATGATAAAATAAAACAGTCGGGCAGCTCACAGAGTTATGCTGCCAAGCCTGAACCGACAACTGTTTCACAGGCTGTCAGCCAGCCGGAAGAACAGGTGAAACCGGCAGTTGATATGTCAAAGCTTAAAGGGTCAGACTTTAAACCGCTGGCTGAATGGACTGCTGTTTTAGAAGAATTCACCCGCATCTGCCCGTCTGTTTCCGGTACACTTGCCGGTTCAAAGGCATTTGTCTATAAAAATATCATGCTGATAGACACTCAGAATAAATTTTTCCTGAAACTTTTCAAGGTAAAGGAAAACGTTCAGCAGCTTGACAAGGCGATACAGACTGTAATGGGTAAGCAATATGTTATAAAGGCGAGATGCTCTTCGGCGGATAAAGAGGACAAAAAAGCTGATATGCTTATTGAAAAAGCTATAAACAGCGGTATTGAAACTGCTGTTGAATAATATAAAAAATTCTTAATTTAAATATTAAAGGAGTAAAAAAATGAAATCAAGAGTACCTAAGAATATTGGCGGAGCTCAGAACATGAACTCCATGATTAAACAGGCTCAGAAAATGCAGGATGAAATCACAGAGCTTCAGAACGACATAGAGGCAAGAGAATTTTCTGCTACTTCAGGCGGCGGACAGGTTGAAGTCGTTGTAACAGGCGCTAAGAACATCAAGTCACTGACTATCAAGCCAGAGGTTGTTGATCCGGAAGATATCGAAATGCTGCAGGATCTGGTTATCAGCGCTATTAACGAGGCTATGGCTAACGTTGAAAAGACAACAGAAGAGGAAATGAACAAGATCACAGGCGGAGTTTCATTACCGGGACTGTTCTGATATGGCAGATAACAGTGCACTTCCATTAATTGTCCTTTCCGAACAGTTTGCAAAGCTGCCTGGAATAGGCATGAAAACTGCCCAGCGCCTTGCTTATGCAGTTATGTCAATGAGCGAGGACGATGCAAAGCAGTTTGCTGACGCTATTATATCGGTAAAAACTGATGTTGGCTACTGTAAAATATGTCAGAATCTGACTGAATTTGAGGTATGTCCCATCTGCTCTGATGACAGGCGTGAACAGTCCGTTATCTGTGTTGTGGAAACTCCAAAGGACGTTACTGCTTTTGAGCGTACCAACGAATACAGCGGTACATATCATGTTCTTCACGGTCTTTTGTCACCTATCAACGGCGTAGGACCTGATGACATAAAGATAAAGGAACTGCTGGACAGAGTAAACAACGGCGAAGTCACAGAAATTATCATGGCAACAAACCCCACGGTTGAGGGGGAGGCGACCGCCATGTATATTGCAAGGCTGTTAAAACCTCTGGGTATAAAGGTTACACGTCTTGCATTTGGAATACCTGTCGGCGGACATCTTGAATATGCTGATGAGGTGACACTTTTCAAGGCGCTTGAAAACAGAAGTGAAATGTAAGGCAAAACTGCACAATTAACGGCTGATGCCTTTGCCGTACGTCTGCTTGCAGATTTTCCACCATATCACACAAAAATCTTTTGACATACGCCAGTATGCCTGCAAGATTTTTATGCAATCTGGCAGAAAATCTGACTGCGCATCTGCACGACAATAATTATGCAGTTTTACCTAAAAATCCGTACCGGTTTTCCGGTACGGATTCTGTTTTATATAGTTTAAAGCTCTTCAGGGTCAAATTGTTCTTCCTCATTGTTGAGGGCAATATTCAGAATTTTACTGTAAAATCCTGCCGGATTGCGCATTATGTTTCTGCCTATCATTTCAGCCTGCGTACGGTCGGGAGCAAAAAGCTTCATATCCAGCAGGTCGTCCCCGATATCAAGGCAGCGCAGGTGAACATAATAACCCTTTTCAAGGGGAATATACTCAACCTTGACCTCACTTTCGTATTTGAGCCTTGCAAAATAACGAAGTGCCGCCTGCACTATTTTATCACGGTAGGACTTGGGAACGTATCCTCTCAGAGTTTTTGCACAGTTTATGCCTTTTTCAGTAAGAGTGAAGGTTTTACTGCGGTTTTCTCCTTCCGATACGGTTATGGAATCGTTTTTTATCAGATAATCTATTGCGTCCTGATAGAAAAAGTAATTGATGATGCCGGTAGTCACTGATATATCGTAAAGCTGCTCAGAATCAACAGGCTTGTTTATTCTGTAAAGCAGATAGCATATCAGTATTTTAACTGTCTGAACGTCCTTTAACTCTGTAGAGGCAAGCTCGGACATTTTTGTGTAATTTTCATTTTCCATTGCGGTCACCCCGAAAAGTTACGCAAAATTAGGATAGTCAAGCATATGTGAAAGAATACCGATATTTACAGCCGCCTCAACGCATGGTACTGCTCTTGGAACTATGCAAGGGTCATGTCTGCCCTTGATTGTGAGAACATCATTTGTCATGTTTTCGTAGTCGATTGTTTCCTGCGGCTTTGAGATAGACGGAGTAGGCTTTATTGCAACGTTGAGAGTGATTGGCATTCCGGAGGAAATACCGCCCAGTATGCCGCCGTGATTGTTGGTTTTGGTTTTTACATGACCTCTTTCGTCAACGTAAAAATCATCGTTGTTCTGACTGCCCACCATCTTTGCAGTAAGGAAGCCTGCGCCGAATTCAAGCCCCTTGACAGCCGGAATACCGAAAATAAGCTGTGCGAGAGTGTTTTCAAGTCCGTCAAACAGAGGAGAACCGATACCTGCCGGAACGTTTACACAGGCACACTCAATAATGCCGCCCAGTGATTCACAGCCGACTCTTGCTTTCTGGATATCGTCAAACATTTTCTGACCCTGTTCGTCGTTGATAACAGGGAATTTTTTGTATCTTACATCAAGGATATCCTGCTTTGAAACATTAGTCCTGTCAAAAACATCGTCCTTGATATTGTGTATTTCAGCTATATGCGCACCGGTATAAATCCCTCTTTTTTCAAGAATCTGACCGCATACTGCTCCGGCAAAGCACAGCGGTGCAGTAAGTCTGCCTGAAAAATGTCCGCCGCCTCTTACGTCGTTAAAGCCCTTGTATCTCACTGCACCTGTGTAGTCAGCGTGACCGGGACGTGCAAGCTTGGAAATGTTTGTGTAATCCTTTGAACGTGTGTCAGTATTCTGAATGAATGCGCAAAGGGGAGTACCGGTTGTTTTGTCATTTACAAGTCCGGACATTATCTGCGGCAAGTCCTTTTCGGCTCTCATAGTTGTAGTGCCGTCCTTTTTAGGCGCTCTTCTTGCAAGAAAGCGTCCCAGTTCTTCAATGTCAATATGCTCTCCCGGCGGAAGATTGTCAATAACTACGCCTATTGCAGGACCATGTGACTCTCCGAATATTGAAATGGAAATACGATTATTCCATGTTGATGACATTAGCAGTTCCTCCCAAATTTATATAATCCCTGAAAAAGTCCGGATATGATTTCTCAACGGATTCAGCATTTTTTATTATAACCGGTTCGGTGCAGACTGTTGTGGCAATTGCGGCACTCATGGCGATTCTGTGGTCGCCGGCGCTGTCGGCAGTACCGCCCTTTAAATCTGCGTGTTCAATAATAAGACCGTCATCTGTGGGAATGATTTTTCCGCCCAGCGCATTGACAGCCTGTGCAGTTGCGGCAAGCCTGTCGCTTTCCTTGATTTTCAGACGTGCGGCATTGTAAATTTCAGACTTTCCGTTACAGAAAGTACCAAGAACTCCCAGAATTGGAACAAGGTCGGGAACATCTGAGGCGTCAATACTGAAACCGTCCGGTGTATCACTATTATTATAGCACAAGCCGCTGACAATTTCAACAATTTTCTTGTCGCCCTGACTGCTTTCTTCCCTGAGATTATTTATCTTTATATCACTTCCCAGTACATTTGCAACATAAAAGAAAGCCGCCTGAGAGTAATCTCCCTCAACTGAAACGTCCCTTGAAATGTATTTCTGACCGCCTTTTATGAAATAGCCGTTTGCAGTTTCAGAAATTTCAACCCCGAACTGTTTAAGACAGGATACAGTCATGTCCGCATAGGGCTTTGACTCAAGGCGTGAGGTCATGACGATTTCGGAATCATTTTCAAGGAGCGGCAGGGCAAAGAGCAGTCCTGTTATAAACTGGGAGGAAACGTTTCCCTCAAGTTCAAAAATACCCGCTTCAAGCTTTCCCTTAACGGTAAAGGGCATTGTGTTGTTATACTCAAATTCAATGCCTTTTTTTGTAAGTTCACGGATATACGGTGTAATAGGTCTTTCCGGCAGACGTCCCTGTCCTCTGTAAACAGCGGTTATGCCTAAAGCGGCGGTGACCGGAATCATGAATCGCAGTGTCGAACCGCTTTCACAGCAGTCGATATCAGCGTTTTCCGAAATATTTCCGGCAATGCCCTTTACTGTGACGCTGTTTCCGGATACGCTTATTTCTGCACCGGCGGCTGTAAGAGCGTCGATTGTTGCATAGATATCCTTTGAAAAGGTAACGTTTGACACAACAGAAGTACCCTCGGCAAGTGCAGCAGATATAAGCATTCTGTGAGTCATGCTTTTGGAGGAGGGGATATTTACTTCGCCTTTAAGCTTTGACGGGATTATTTTTATATCCATATCACTTACCCTCCATAAGTCTGTTGAACTCGTCTACAGTAACTCTCTTGATTTCTGCCTTTCCGATTTCACGGCAGACAATGTAATTTATATTTCCGCTTTCACGCTTTTTGTCGTTTGAACAGAGTTTCAGAAGTTCGTGTACCGGTGCGTCACACTTTACCGGCAGTTTGTATGCAGTAATGCAGTTTTTCAGCTTTTCAAGTATTTCGGGACTGCATTCTATTTCGGTAATCATGCACATACCCATTGCCACTGCACTTCCGTGAGTGTAGGTTTCGTAGTTGTAGTAGCTTTCAACTGCGTGACCAAGGGTGTGACCAAAATTGAGTATCATTCTTTCACCCGTGTCAAACTCGTCGTTTTCCACAACATCACGTTTGATTGAAACACTGCTGTAAACGATATCGTCAACGATTTCTGAAACATTTTCAAGATTGTGTGAGGCGATAAGGTCGAAAAGTCTGCTGTCACGAATCATGCCGTACTTGATGGCCTCCGCCATACCGTCGGACAGAATCTCATCCGACAGGGTAGACAGCACATCCGAGTCACAGATAACGCATTTCGGCTGCTTGAAAGCACCTACAAGATTTTTTCCGCAGGGGAGGTCTATTGCGGTTTTACCGCCCACAGAGGAGTCTATCTGTGCAAGAAGAGTGGTTGGGATCTGTATGTAGTCAAGTCCTCTTAAAAATGTTGCGGCGGCAAAGCCGGTTATGTCGCCTACAACGCCGCCGCCAAGTGCGATAATGCAGTCGGTGCGGGTTATGTTGTTTTCACAGAGGAAAGTGTAGATTTGGTTGAGGGTTTCAGTGGATTTGGAGCTTTCGCCGTTGGGAAAAACGAATTTGCAGACTGAAAATCCTGCGTTTTCAAGAGAATCAGTAACAGTCTTTCCGTAAAGACCGTCAACAATATCATCAGTAATAACGGCGGTTCTGCGTGTTTTTACAGTATCAGCGATAATACTGCCACAGTTTTTCAGCGAACCTCTTTCTATGTATATGTTATATGAAATACTTGCTTTAACGGTTATCGTTTTCATTATGTGCCTCCCGATTTTGCCTGTTCATTCCGTGAACGATAATAAGTTACCTGTAAATTATTATATCATATGTTTATGCACATTTCAAGACATTAAAGCGTAAAATTGCGGAATGGAATACAAAAAGTCTGTATCGTGTTTCAGATACAGACTTTCAAAAATTATTCAACTGAATTAATAAACATATCGTAAATTCTGCGGATAGCCTCTTCAAAGTCCTCTTCGCCTATACCGATAATAACGTTAAGCTCGCTTGAACCCTGGTCAATCATCTTGACATTGATTCTTGCATGAGCCATTGATGCAAAAATTCTTGCGGCAGTACCTCTTGTTCTTCTCATGCCGCGTCCCACAACTGCAAGCATGGCAATGCCCTTTTCAAGTTCGATATGGTCGGGAGCGACTGCTTTTCTGATTTTGGAAAGAACCTCGTCTTCCTTGCCTTCGATATCGCTGTAAGGGAAAATCAGGGAAAGCGTATCAATGCCGGACGGCATATGCTCAATTGAAATTCCGCTCTCTTCCAGTACTTCCAGAACCTTTACACAAAAACCAAGTTCGCTGTTCATCATTGCCTTTTCGATATTGATGGCAGCAAAGCCTTTCTTTCCGGCAATACCAGTAATTGTGTATTTGTTTATCTCGTCCTCCGGAACTTCGGAAACTATCATTGTGCCGCTGTCTTCCGGACGGTTTGTATTCTTGATATTAATAGGAATTCCCGCTGTTCTTACAGGGAAAATAGCGTCCTCATGCAGAACTGTCGCACCCATATATGAAAGCTCTCTCAGTTCCTTATATGTGATAACGCTGATAGCCTTGGGATTGTCAACAATTCTCGGGTCTGAAACAAGGAATCCGGAAACGTCAGTCCAGTTCTCATAAACCTCTGCTTTTACAGCACTGGCAATAATCGAACCGGTTACATCAGAACCGCCTCTTGAAAATGTTCTTACAACGCCGTTTTCGTCTGCACCGTAAAAGCCCGGAATAACTGCGGACTCAACGTCCTTGAGTCTTGCACGAAGCTTTGGCTGTGTCTTGTCATTGTTGAAAGTTCCGTCCTCATCAAAAACAATTACCTCGGCGGCGTCAATAAATTCATAGCCTAAAAGCTTTGCGATAATAATACCGTTTAAATATTCACCACGGCTTGCGGCATATTCACTGCCTGCCTTTGCAGTAATATTTTTCTTGATTGTTTCAAATTCACTGTCAAGGGAAAGGTCTATTCCCAGTTCTTCTATAATACCGTTGTAACGGTCAGCAATTGCCTGAAATGCGTTGTTGATGCTCTTGTTTTCCATTGCAAGCTTGTTGCAGTTATAGAGCATATCTGTTACCTTTATATCGTCTGAAAAACGCTTGCCCGGAGCAGACGGTACAACAAATCTGCGTTTGTCATCGCTTTTGATTATGTTAGCGGCTTTTGTTATCTGCTTTGCGTCTGCAAGACTGCTGCCGCCGAATTTTACAACTTTGACATTCATAAATAATTCTCCTTAAAAACCTTGATTCTCATACTTAAATAGTATATTGTATTTGCAGAAAAAAATCAAGAGTAATAGATTACAAATTATTTCCTGATAAGCTATGTTCTTTTGGTGAATACGCTTGTATGCCACAGACGGACAGTTGATGATGCTCCGTGTGGCAGTGGACAAAGCCATTTTTTTGTATAAAAGTAAAACTCGGAAACGGCGTATTTACGCTGTTTCCGAGCATATGTCGTGGTGACCCGTACGGGAATTGAAATGACATCCTTGCTTTTCTCAATTTATAGTGATGTCCCTCAAAGCTCGATTTTATGCGGTTTTCTCAAAATCAAATTTTGTAATCAAATGCGATTTTGAGTCGATTTTTGCCAAAATAAGTGGCAAATAAGTGGCAGATTCTAAATCCGATATGATACATATTTCTACAACTTCCCGATTTTAAAGTCGGGATTTTTTATTCTTTGATGATACCTTCAAAGAAAGTTTTAACTTGTGGCAGTTCACCGATAACTATATCCCAGATAGTCTTATAATCAAGAGTGCCATAACGATGAGCACATACATTACGGAGCTGTTTGAAATTTCTCCAGTCGATTTCTGTCGGGTGTTCTAACTTAAACTCCTCAGAAAAATGTGTTGTAAGTTCACCCATAGCGAGCAACTGCATTGTTACTCCGTCCTGAATTAACTCGTCATTCATAAACTCATCAAGAGAGTTGTTACAGCGATTTAAGTAGCGTTCAATTCGTTCGCAATGAGCTACCATATGCTGAGCAACGTTTAAATCTTTGTTATTCATAAATACACTTGCGCTCCTCTAAAATTCTTTTAATAAGAGGCTCGTTCATACTCAAAGTCACAGGATTGTAAAGTCCGTCCTTTGTAATGATGTCAACGCTCTTGCCCACACTTTCTTCAATATCTGAAAAGAAACTGCAATAGCGTAAGCCAAGAGGTTTTGAAAACTCTACATAAAAGTCGATATCGCTGTTTTCAGTCGCTTCACCTCTTGCGTAAGAGCCAAAGAGATAAACTTTATCAATGCCGTAAGCTTCGGCAATAGGACGTACCTTGTCAGCGATTTCATTAGTTGTGTAAACGCTCATAGACAGTCTCCTTTCAGTAGATGGTGTATTTCTTCAAGTATATTATACCATATTCTATCGGGATATTCAAGAGGTCGTAAAAATTAAATTTGGTACACACCGTGTGCCGAATTACAACAGTCGTCGTTCCTCTATCTCTTGCCAAGTCACATTCTCGATTACTTTCTTCCATCGCTCTTTGTCTTCATAAAGCTCAATGTTCATATAATCAGATATATTCTCATCATCTGGAAAGTATGAAGAACAGTAGAACGGTATAACTCCGTCAGGAACAATGCCGATTTTATCGTCAGCGCGGACTCTTGCGGCTAATTCTTCACCATCATGGAGAGAAATGGGAATATTGTTACGAACCAGAGCAAGAAAGAACTTTATTGTTTCAACGGAACGTCCATACGACGAGCCTGCCAATTTCAGACTGTATTCGTTACCGTTTTTGCGTACATAGAGAGAAATATGTGTTGAATTACCGCCGCGGCAGACTTCCCACGGGTGTCCGATACCTTTTCGGCTGCTCTCATACCATTCGCTGAAAGCTGTCGGAGAATTACCGTCTATATCACGCAATCCCTCATCACGTCCGTCATCGTGCATAAGATAAAGTTCCTTTGCAGTAAGCTTATCAATTCCTTTGTACCGATTAGCTTCATAACCGAGCTTGCAATAGCCATAAAACATTTCTGCCGTCATATCGGGTATAGTTTCAGTTGTTGCAGCTCCTCTTGTTTCAATGATGTGCAAAAACTCATCAATATCGTCCTTTGATATATCTGAAAAATAGTTTTCCTTGTATTCAGGGAATATCTCCCAATACTTTCTTCTTACAATAGTACCAATTCTGTCTTTGGGCGGAAGCTCACGGCGTATTGTTTCATTGTAAGTGCCGTTTTCAAGCTGTTTCACACAGTTTTCCACCGACTCGGTAAGCCACTTGATAAAAGGACTTATGTCAAAGCTATCGTAACTGTTTTTAGCAGGGCGGTTTTCTTCAAACATAGGCTTATGCTTCAGAAATACGGCACGAAAATCTTCGTGTTCTACCGATACGAAATGATACCAACACTTTTCATCGGGGTACAGATTTGCCCATAACTCTTCGTATTCCTCACGGCTGTCAACTTCTCCGAATTCATACATTTCTTCATAGTCGCCATAATCCTCTATTTTTCCACGCTCTGCAAAAAGCCATAGCTCTCTGCGATTATCGTTACCGCAGGGAGCTATTTTGTGTAACTCATTGAAAAGCTCATCGACATAAGGCTTCATTTCTTCTCCGATAACGAAGCCTCTTTTCAGAATGTCAATGTAATAATCTATTTTGGGTGCAGTTAATTCAGCCATTTTCATTATGCTCCTTGTCATATTCACGGCAAGCACGTTCTATTTCTTCTATCTGCTCTTTAGTATATACGTCCTTAAATCTATTCAGATAGTCATTCCACTCAAAAAGAAGCAAATCCTTGCCGTTGTTGCACTTAATACGGATTGGACTTGTTCCATTTTCGGAAAGTTCAAGGTAATAGTCAACATTGCCACCGAATTCATCTTCTGTGACTGTGTATAGGGTATCAAGGTCTAATCTATTCATACAAGACCATCCTCACGGCATTTTTCATACCACTTTATAATCGTTTCTCTGTTTTCTGGGTTTGCTGAAAATTCTACAAACTCTTGAAAGACAATTTCAGGAGTTGTGTTATTCTGCTTGCATATTTCAGAAAAAGCCGTATATAAATCATCATCGACTTCTATGGTTATGGTTGTGTAAGATTTATCAGTCATATATTCCTCACTTACTCTTTAAACGTTAAGTTGTAAAGGTCGCCGACAGCACGAACAGTATCAGCAAGCAATAAACAGGTGCGGATAAGCGCATCTTTATCAAATGAATTAAGAACAACCTCACGTTCTTCAGGAATGAGGTCGGTAAAGCAAATTTCCTTCCATTCACCATTTCTTTCAACCCTGAAATACATTCCGTCAAGACCTCTTTCAATCGGATATTTTTCTGCTGTCATAACGTCCTCCTGATTTTTGATATATACCTATTATTATGCTTTTTCCCTCTGTTGTCAATAGGTTTTGAGTTTTCATATACATATGAAAACTTTTGAGGTGCGACAAAGCGCGTAACTGTGGGCTTTTCGCTGTATTGACACTATACTTTATACCGTTAAAGCAAACCACCGTATCAGCTTGATACGGTGGGGAATGTTATGTATTTCTTTTCCGAAACATCAGCTCTTTATTTCTTCGCAGGCTTTTTTTCAGTTCGTTCGCCATATCAAAAATCATACTTTTTTCATAATTGTTGCAATCTGAAAACAGTTCCCGCAATTCAGGGGTATAATCGCCGCTGTCAAGATTTCCGCATAAAAGTCTGTCTACCGTAACGTCCAGAACGTTTGCAATATTTACGATTGTTTCAAGACTTGCCTTGCTTCTGTCTGTTTCAATATGACTGATGTACGGGACTGATAAGTCGATACTTTCAGCCAAATCTGCCTGAGATAATCCTCGTGCAATCCGAACCGCTTTGATTATTTTTCCCATTCTTTCGTAGTTCAATTCCATCTTTATCACCTCCAATCCGCAACCTGCGTCGGAGGCTTTTAAAATATTTTTCTCATTTTATAACCATAAGGATAGGACTATACTTATGCTTAATTTTCTTTTGCTGAAAAATGGGCTATACTGGATATACAATCCGATAATGAGGTGATAGCTATGCTTGAAAGTGAAGCAAATATTTCAAATAAAGAATTACGACGTGAAAAAATCCGTGAACGTTATAAAGGTTCAAACTCTGAATTGCTTGAAGTAATTCCGGGCAAGAAAGCTGCTGATTTTTATGACGATGTTGAAAGACGTGTAGCAGTATATGTAAGAGTATCAACCGATAATCTGCAACAGACCAGTTCATACGAGTTGCAGAAAAACTATTACGAAGAAAAGGTAAGCAAAAATCCCAACTGGACTTTAGTTGGAATTTATGCCGACATATAGACCCCTTATTTCATACAAGAATGGAGCAATATAAGTGAAAAATAGCTGTTTTAATAGGTAAAGTGGCAACCTTGGCATAGATTTCAGTGCTGTGGTTGCCGCTTTTTTATTTTGCTCGGAAATTATGACTTCAAAAATGCACCACTTTTTAACGATTAGTGAGTTATCGTTAAAAGGTACAGGAGTATCGTTAAAATGTGTAGCAAATGGTAACAAAATTTATGACAAATGCAAGCGGACTTACAAATGCCGCACTGTTCAGACTACTGACTGGAACAGTCGTGAGAAAGCTGAGGAGTGGCGAGAAGCGTGGGCAGAATTTTTAAATCAGGCTCTTGTAGACAAAGGTTTAGCGACAGAAGAATTGTTACAGCACCGCCGCAACATTAAACTTGAAAATCAAGAACAAGTTACGAGCGGCGGAAATGGGTCAAGCGTCACGCTTGTTGACCACCGTTCTTTTGAAAGACAGGGCAAAATTGAAAAACCAACAGTCCATATGGGAGTCGCCGCAACGCAGATGGAGCGTAAAGGCATACGCACTGTCAAAGGCGATACCAACCGTGTAATCAAATCCATAAACGCAAAAATTTCTGCTCTGCTGAAACGTATTGAAGTGCTTGACAATGAGCTTGCCAAGATGAAAGAAATCCCGAAAGAGGATAGTCTTGTTGAAATGCTTATGCGATTTCACGATAACGGAATTAAGTTCAATGAAGTGCGTGGCGTCAGCGTTTCCAATCTGAAAAAGATTGCGAAGTTCAAGGATTTAACACATCTGATTGCTTTTGTTCAGGGGCATAAAATCGGAACGCTCTCCGAGCTTGCGGAGAAAAATTCTGAAACAAAATCAGAACTGAAAAATTACAAATCCAAGCTCATCAGCACACAGAAGCGAATGAAAGAGCTGACAGAACTGCTTGACAATTATCCTCGCTACAAGGAGAACAAGGCGGTTTATCTGGCGTGGCAGTCTATTACAAATCCGAAGAAAAAAGAAAAGTTCTATGACAAGCATTACGGAGAAATTGCGCTGTTCAGGACGGCGAAATCTTTTTTTGACAGCAATCTGAATGGTGCGAAGCTTACTCCGAAAGCGTGGCAGAGAGAACTGGAGGAACTTACGAAATCCGCCGAGGTTGACCGTGCGAAAGTGGAGAAACTGGGCGATGATGTGGCAGTTATGGAAACGCTGATTTATAATGTTCAGCGACTTACAAATTATGAAGAAAAGCAGAATGAAATTCAGAGAAAAAGAAGCTGCGAACTCGAATAATGACACATTCCCATTTGACAGTTTTATGCTTTAAAGTGTATAATGATGATGTAGAAATGTGTCATATCGGTTTACGGTTTTAATGAAAGGAGTAAATCAGTATGGCAACTATTCGTAAAAGAGGTAACGACTCTTATGAAATAAAAGTATCTTGTGGTTATGGTGTTGACGGTAAACAGCGTTCACAGTACAAAACGTGGAAACCTTCCGAAGGTATGACACCGAAGCAGATTGAAAAAGAGCTTAACCGTCAGGCTGTTCTTTTTGAGGAGGCTTGCAAAAAAGGACAGATTACCGCTTCCATAAAATTTGAAGCATTCGCCGAGCAATGGTTTGAGGAGTACGCGAAATTTAATCTCCGTAATACTTCTTATGAAAGAATGTTACAGCTCCGCAACCGTGTTTATCCTGCAATCGGACATCTGAAGCTTGATAAAATTAACGGCAGACACATTCAGCAGTTTGTAAACGACTTGCTTGAAAACGGAAAAAGTGAAAGAACGGGGAAGCCTCTTTCAAGAAAGACTGTTGTGCATCATCTCAGTTTTATATCCAATGTGTTTACTTACGCTGTGAAAATGGATATGCTTACAGACAATCCGTGCAGACGAGTAACCGTGCCGAAAGGCGAAGCGAAGGAAAAAGAAATCTATACACTTGCAGAGGTTGAAGAAATCTTCAATGCGCTTGAAACTGAACCGTTGAAATATAAGCTGTTTATTATTCTTGCAGTGTACAGCGGCTTCCGTCGTGGCGAAATGCTTGGACTTGAATGGAAGGACATCAACTGGGAGGACGGTGTAATCAGTGTGCGCCGCACATCAAACTATACGGCGGCAAAAGGAATTTATACTGATACAACCAAAACAAAAAAATCACAGCGTTCGTCAAAGTTTCCGCCGATGATTATGGAATTGCTTGGAGCATACAAGGCAGAGCAGGACGCCGAGCGTGAGCGCTTAGGCGATAAGTGGCAGGAAACGGACAGAATATTTGTCAAGTGGGATGGCAGACCGATGAATAATAACACTCCGTACTTCTGGTTTGGAGAATTTTGTAAGAAGCATAATTTCCGCTTCTGTGATATTCATTCTCTGCGTCATTTACACGCAAGCTTGCTCATCAATGCTGGTGTTGATATGGTATCCGTATCAAGTGATATGGGACATTCCTGCGTAGGAACAACGAGTAATATCTATTGTCATATGTTTCAGGAAGCGAAGGCGAGAAACTGTGAAGCGATTACTAATGCACTTTCTTTTGGAAATAAAAAAGAGCCGCTTACAGAAGCACAAGTGGCAGTGTAAGTGGCAATTTTCAAAAATAAGTGGCAAATAAGTGGCAATTGCAAAAATCGAGCAAAAAAAGAACTCGCAAACGCCGTAAAACAGGCATTTGCGAGATACATAGTTGGTGACCCGTACGGGAATTGAACCCATGATTCCGCCGTGAAAGGGCGATGTCTTAACCTCTTGACCAACGGGCCTTGTTGTGGTAGCGGCAGTAGGATTTGAACCAACGACCAATCGGGTATGAACCGAGTACTCTAGCCAACTGAGCTATGCCGCCATTTTTGTGCCGTTTTTGCTTACCGCTTCATGCGACTATATTATTATACACTGCTTTTCCCAAAATGTCAACAGAAAATTTCAAAAAAATTTGTATTTGTATGATTGCACAACTAAACTATATAATTTATTTAGCTCTATTGTGCAAAACGGAGAAAGAGAAAATATATTTTTGCTTATTTGTATATTTTAATGCAAAAAATCCCCTGTTTTGAACTATTAGTGAACAGCGTTTTTAAATAAAACAAAATTTGCTGTTACTAATTTTCAGAAAGGGGTTTTTTTATGCCCGATTTAAATGAGAAGTCACGATGCAGTCTTTTCTGCTGCAACTATGCAAGGCTTGGGGACGTTTATGAGGCGGCACTGCGAAGCGGTTTCCCTCCGGAAACGGCTCTTGCCGACGGCACAGCTGTTATCAGTCAGCCAAAGTACCGCCGGCTTATCAGCAAAATGATGCAGAAGAGCATTTCGCCCAAACAAGTCGTTATGACAGGACTTGAAAGGCTTGCATTCGGCAGGGCAAACGACGCTGCACTTCTGGTTTTCTCCGAGGAGATTCCCACGCCGGAGCAGATCAATTCCCTTGATCTTTTTAATGTGTCAGAAATGAAAAAGGTAAAGGGCGGGGGAGTTGAAATCAAGCTTTTTGACAGGCAGAAAGCAATGGAGCGTATCTATGAATATGCATCCGAGGAAAACAACTCATCTGCCGCCGCTAATC
Source organism: Oscillospiraceae bacterium (assembly GCA_022788225.1). Taxonomy (GTDB): domain Bacteria; phylum Bacillota; class Clostridia; order Oscillospirales; family Ruminococcaceae; genus Porcipelethomonas. Next base: position 52,597 of record JALEVO010000134.1, read on the forward strand.
TTCTGGAGGCGCTTGCCGGAACCGGAGATGATAACGATGAGATTTAAACAGTTTTCCAAAAAGCAGAAACTTGCGCTTTCATGGTGGACTAATCCGAAATACCGTTCAATGGACGCAATTATCTGCGACGGGGCAGTCCGTTCCGGCAAAACGATTTGTATGTCAATGGGCTTTGTAAGCTGGGCTATGACCTGCTTTAACGGCTGTTCATTTGCTATCTGCGGAAAAACTATAACGTCTGTCCGCAGAAACGTTTTTGAACCGCTTGCAACGGCTATGGGTGCTATGGGGCTTACATGGATTGAAAAGGTCAGCAGAAATTACATTGACATCAATATGTCCGGAAGAAAAAACCGCTTTTATCTTTTTGGTGGACGTGATGAAAGCTCGGCGTCCCTTATTCAGGGTATGACCCTTGCCGGAATACTAATGGACGAGGTGGCTCTCATGCCCCGGTCATTCGTGGAACAGGCTATGGCGAGATGCTCTGTGCCGGGTTCTAAAATGTGGTTTAACTGCAATCCGGACAACCCCTATCACTGGTTTTACCGTGAATGGATACTGAAAGCACAGGAGAAAAATGCTCTCCATCTCCACTTTACCATGAAGGACAATCCGTCACTTACTCCGGCAATACGCAAAAGGTATGAAAACCTTTATTCCGGCGTTTTCTATGACAGGTTTATCCTTGGAAAGTGGACTGCCGCCAGCGGTGTTGTGTACCCCATGTTCTCGGAAGCAACTCACACCTTTGATACTGCGCCTGAGTGTGAACGGTTTGTGGTGTCCTGCGATTACGGCACAGTGAATCCGTCCTCATTCGGACTGTGGGGCGAAAGCGGAGGAGTGTGGTACCGTCTTGAAGAGTACTACTACGATTCAAGGAAAGAGGGTGTGTCGAGAACTGACGAGGAGCATTACAGCGGTCTGGAAAGGCTTATAGGGGACAGGACGCCGGATTTTATCATCGTTGACCCCTCTGCCGCAAGCTTTATTGAGTGTATCAGACGGCATGGGAAGTACCACGTCAGACCGGCTAAAAACGATGTACTGTCGGGGATAAGGAGAGTGGGAGACGCTCTCAAAAGCAGGAGCATTCTTATTTCAAAGGACTGCACCGACTGTCTGAGGGAATTTTCCCTTTACTGCTGGAATGAAAAGTCCGGCGGAGACATTCCAGTGAAAGAAAACGACCACGCTATGGACGACCTGCGGTATTTTGTCAGCACTGTTTTAAACGGCAGTGAGGACGAGTTCTTTGTGGCGTCTGTGGCACGGTGAAAGGGGGTGGAAACATGAAATTCGGAAAAAAGAAAAAGACGGAAATACTGACCGAACCAGCGGTTTCATCGGCTGTGAGGTACACTGAAACTCCCGGAGATATGCCCGACAGCGTTGAACACTGGGAAAAGGAACTTTATGACCGTCTGCGTTTTACAGTTCCGGTAATTGACGCGGCAATCGGCAAAATTGTCCGTCTGACAGGCGGCTACAGAGTGATTTGCGAGGACGAGGGTATGCAGGGGCTTATGGACAGCTTTGTGTCGGATATTCCTGTGGGACTGACAGGACAGTCGCTCCACAGCTTTACCGACAGCTTTCTTGAAAGTCTGCTGACTTACGGAAACGCAGTGGGGGAAATAATCCTCGACAGCGATACTCTCAGAATCAGTTCTCTCTATAACGGTGACCCGTCAAGGGTAGCAGTCATTGCGGACAGCAAGACCGGACTTCCTGTCTACTGTCTGAAATGCAAAGGCGGTAAGCTTAAAGCCTTTGAGAATCAGAATCTTATCCTGTTTTCGGCACTGAATCCGCCGCCGGGGAAGAATATGGGGGTATCAATCCTCAGAGGTCTTCCGGCACTCAGCCGTATTCTTATGAAGATATACCGCTGTATCGGTCAGAACTACGAAAGGGCAGGCAACGTCAGATATGCCGTTACCTATAAGCCATCTTCCGACAGCAGTGAAAAGGCATATTCCCGTGAAAGGGCAATGCAGATAGCTAAGGAATGGTCGGAGGGCATGACTGCCGCAAAAAACGGTGAGATAAGAGATTTTGTAGCGGTAGGTGATGTTGATATCAAGGTAATCGGTGCAGACAATCAGCTTTTTGATACGGAAGTACCGGTTCGCCAGATAATGGAACAGCTTGTTGCAAAGCTTTCAGTTCCACCGTTTCTGCTGGGACTTAACTGGTCCACAACAGAGAGAATGTCCTCTCAGCAGGCAGATATTCTTACATCTGAGCTTGAATATTACCGCAGAATTATAACTCCGGTCATAAAAAAGGCTGCGTCTGCATTCCTTATGCAAAACGGCTCACTGTCGGGAGTTACAGTTGAGTGGGACAACATCAATCTTCAGGACGAATCCGTTCTTGCGGAGGCACGTCTTAAAAATGCACAGGCAGAAGAAATCGAAAGAAGTTTAAGTTAATGGAGGTAAATTTTATGTATAACGAAATCAGACTTGAAAAGGGACTTTACAATCTTGCAGGCAAGAGCTTTTTACAGGCTCTGGAGGAAATCGACCCGACTGTGAACTATGAGGGTACTCCTCTGGGCGGTCTGGACGCTTTTGAAAGACAGCTCAAGCGTTTCGACATCAAAATCAGCGGCGAAAACTGTGACAGGGTTGAGAAATTCTTTGTCACAACAGAAAGCGCAGTGCTTTTCCCGGAATTTGTCAGACGTGCTGTCACAGCCGGCATGGAGGAATCCGTTTTAGGTGAGCTTGTGGCAGTCAAGACAGTTTCCGACTGCAACCAGTACAGAGGTTACAGCGTGACTGAAACCACTCCTTACACAACAAGCACAGCAGAGGGCACATCGCTCCCTGAAACTTCAATCAAGGAGTCAGCAGATTCTGTTAACCTGCTGAAATTCGGCAGACTTATCACAGCGTCCTACGAGGCTGTAAGAATGCAGAGACTGGACGTGTTTGCGGTAACACTCCGTTCAATCGGCAAAAAGCTTGCTGACGCAATGGTGAACAGCGCAGTTACCGTACTCAAAACAGGTGCAGACTCACAGAGTATTTCCGGTTCTTCCCTTGCGTTTTCCGACATTACATCACTGTTCGGCAGCTTTAATTCCTACGACATGACTGCTCTTGTTGCTTCACCGAAGAATATTGCCGCAATCATTTCCATGGAGCAGTTCAGCGACGCTCTGACAGCGGACGAAAAGGGAAATATCGTTCTTCCGTTCGGCACAAAGCTTATCAAGTCAAGCCAGATAGACGATGAAACAATTATCGGTATCGACAGCCGCTATGCCCTTGAATTTGTCACAAGCTCCGAGCTTGTCATGGAAACGGATAAGCTCATTGACCGTCAGATGGACGCATTTACGGTTTCATGTAACCTTGTGTTCAGAAAGCTTATGGCAGACGCAGTCAAGACACTTAAGTCAAGAAAATGCTCCGTCTGCGGAGCGGACTTAAACCGCAAGGGCTGTCCTCATACTGTCGGAAAAAACTATAACGGCAAAATTGCCCATGCAGTGCTTGACGATATAACCGACGCTTATGAGTGGAGCTTTGTTGCTGTTCCGGCACAGGTAAATGCGGGAGTTACAAAAAAGTTTGCAGGAGCAGGCAGTGAGGGCAATCCTCAAAAAGATGAACTTATAGAAAAACTCTGCGCCGGAGTTAGGGCGGATATCTACAGGCTATGCCTTGCTAACGGTTCTGCTGTCTACGCAAAGGCACTTACAGCTGCCGCTGACAAAATGGATGCAGAAGAGCTTATTGCGTTTAAGGAACTGCTTGAAAAGGAACACAAGTCCGGCATCATTTCACAGCTTGAAATGAAAGAAAGCAGTCTTGACGAATTCAGAATGGAGGGAAAAAATAAATGAACATCTCACAGATAACATCACTTTTTATACTCTTTTCGGGTGAAACCGACATCAACAAGTATCAGCCGCTTATTGACTCATCAATTCTGCAGGTGAGCCGTCAGCTTAAAGAGGGGGCTTCCTCCGCTGATATAAGGCTTGACTATCTCTGTGCGGCTATTGCCAATTACAGATATAGTCAGCTTACCTGTGTAAAAAACAAGGTGGCTTACACCTATGCCGGCACGGCAGACAGCAAGGGCAATTCGCAGATGGAATACGACCTTGCAAAGGAGCTTATGTGTGAATATTACAAGGCGGCGGCTGACCTGCTTTGTGATGATGACTTTGTTTTCAGTGCAGTCTGCAGCGGATAAGGGGGTGATTCCTTGGCGGTCTTGTTAATGCCATAGAGGGGATACTGGCGGTGCTGAAAGGCGGAGAAGCGGCGGCTTACAGCGAATATGAAAAGATTCCGGTATGTGAGCATGAGGATATATACGCCGCTGTCGGAATATCAAAAATTGTCATAGAAAACGGATATTCCGGAGAAACAGGGGAGTATTACAGTGAAAAATACAGCCTGCGCATACGCATTCTCGGAAAGCCGGATACGCCGCCGGCAGAGCTTTATGAGGTGCTTGACAGTCATCTGCTTGACAGACTTGCGGCGTCCGGCTATCAGGTAAACCATGCTGAAATTTCTGCGCCGGTTCAGGACTGCGGTCTGAAACGGTTTGTGCTGGAATGTACTGCGGAAATTTCCGGCAGAACGGAGGAGAAAAATGAATCACAGTCCTGATAAAGAAAAACACTGCATTGCCCGGCTTGGGGATATAAAGCTTTATGTCAGCTCCTATGAACTGACCCGTGACAGGCGGTATGGCTTTCAGAACCGTGCAGACGGCAAATTGTATTTTACTGATAATGGTCCGTACCCGGCTTATCTGAAGCTTAAAGGATATGTTTTAAAATCGGAGTGTGCGTCGCCGTGTGTGGCGTTCAATACGCTTATGGACAGTAATACAAGATTTTTCCTCACCATGGACGGAATGTTCTTTAATGCGGCAAGGCTGAAAAGCTTTACGGCAGTTACGGATATCAAGTCACAGACTGTCAGCTGTGAGGTGACGCTTTGCTGCGACAGCTATATAAATGAAATGGAGGCGGAATAAAAATGGAACCGCATTATACAGTGAGAATGTACGATGCAGACGGTAACTGCCGTATTGAAGAAGTGTGCTTTTATTTTCGCTATGTAAAGGAACTTTATACGCCTTATGTTTATTTTGAATGTAAGTTTTTAAGCACTTCTGAAGAAATAGCCGATTATAACCGTGTTGAGTTCTGGATATACGGAAAGGTAATGCATCAGGGAATAGTTGACAGCATAGATATCCGCCGAAGCAATAACCGCAATGAGGTCTATGTTAAATCAAAGGGGTTTACGTCACTGCTTTGTCAGAATCAGCCAACTCCGGGAATGATGAAAAACGTTGACTTGAACGGAGTTATAACAACATTTTCTGATATACCATATATAACCTGTGAAGATAGTGATGTGGAAAATTATATTTATGTGAAGGACGGCTCAACTGTCTGGGACGCTGTATGCACTCTGGGATTTAAACAGACAGGGCTTTATCCCTATATAGAGGGTATAAACAATGTCAGGATAAAAAAGAGAAGTCCCTCAAGACACTGCTATCTTGACCCGAGAACCATTCTTGCCACAGGAGTGCGGCATGATTTTACAAAGGTTATAAGCCATATTCATATGCAGGATATTGAGGGAAACTATGATGTTTACAGCAAGGAAAACAAGGCTGCCACCGACAGAAATATTATCCGGCATAAGCAAATCCCTCTCGACCGTCAGTTTTTAAGTAATCCGGAATCGGCTCTGGATTATAAACTGAATTTCAGTATGAGAGGGATAATATGCAGATATATCAGATATGTCGGGTATAATTATGAGGACCTGTTTGACCTGGTAACTTATGGGGAGATGTCAATGAAAAATGTACATAGTGTAGATGTGATTTTCAACGGCGGTATGCCGGTTACCCAGCTTGGTTTTTATGATGACGTGTTTTATTCCGTTTAGGCAAACAGTGAATCTGTTATTGACGGGAAAGAATTGATTATTGTGATAATAGTGTAAACCACGACTGAAATTATAAGCATAACTGACGAAACTGCTGTGCCGTTTCTTAGCTTCTGATGAGGCATTGTAAACGGCAGGCGGTTCTTTTTGTAGAAATTCACATACAAAACAATTCCGGCGGCACAGAGTGCAAGCATTGCAAAGCCTGTTATGCCGGCAGCTATCATATTATCAAGAACTCCCGAATATGAAACAGCTATAGCAACAGTGTTTGCGAAAGCATGGACAATCATTGACGGAATAAGTGAATTGTGCTTGACATCAATGTGTGCAAAGAAAATACCCATAAAGAAAGCAAAGATAAACTGGCTCACATTTCCGTGCATAAGACCAAACAAAAGGGAACTCATTATAATTCCGAAACGCTGGCCTACTCTTGAAAGATTTTTCAGAACAAATCCACGGTAAAGCAGTTCTTCGGTGACAGGTGCGGCGATACAGGTATAAACAATGGTAACGGCAATAGTTTTGGGATTCTGATAGTTCATCATTTCCGTCCCGACAGTCATATCAACACCGTTGAAGATCATTTCAAAGGCTGTTCCTGCAAATCCTCCCACATACCTGATAAAAAACGATATTATACAGTAGGAAACAATAGTTTTAAAGGTAAGGTCTTTGGTCTGAAAG